>DATNJO010000500.1:0-5305 GCA_035603895.1 Pyrinomonadaceae bacterium | reverse complement strand
GGTTCAGGATTCCAGCCGTCCTGATTTAACACCCGAGCCACATGGTGGCCCGTTCAAGTTGCATTAGGTCCATTGCAGTGTTGGCATAAGCGATCTTGCTAAGTAGTTCAGCACGGCAAGTATGGAAACAAGGACAAGAAGATAGTGAGCGTGGCAGTCAGGGATCAGAACACCAATCAGACGGAGCACATTACCATTCCTGCTGACGGAAAATGCACTATCGGAATTACTACCAGGTGATTGACAAAGTGAAGGGCGCTACCGTTGATTCAGCACAGCAGCGCCCTGGCCTCATTTGTGTGATGAGGGGCTCATGGAGCCTAGTCAGGAAATCCTAACACTCCTATGTGTCCTGTATGTGCGTTAACACACTTATAAAGGGGAAAAAAAGGGGCACAAACCAAGTGGCGAGACTTTCGTGCAGGGGCGTTACATTTCGTGCAAACGCCACTTCTCGTGCCAAGCCGGTTGAGTGCCAAGAATTCTGTCCACAAAAATTGGCCACCCGCCGACCTGTAATAACTGACAGTTACGAATCAGCCTTCCCTCAGTAGACTCTCCCCTCACTAAGGAGATGTTGATGAAGACCACACGCGACAGCAGAAAGCGTGGCGTCGCTGCTGTCCTCTGCCTGGCGGTAGTTGGCTCGCTTTATGCCATCAACAGTTCTCGCCCGAAAGCAACTAATGCAGTTGAAGCCAGCTTTGTGTGTGATTCAGGCAAAGCCTCCCCTCACAATCACGCCGCTCACACCGGCGACTCGGTCGATGAAGGTGATTCACTTGGCGTAAGCGAAGCGGCTGTGATTGACACTGTCAATGCTCCAGCGCCTGCTCCTGAAGGGATGGTGTGGATTCCTGGAGGCGAGTTCTCAATGGGTAGCGAAGATGCGGAAATGCGCGATGCCCGTCCGTTTCATCGTGTAGCGATCGATGGTTTCTGGATGGACCAGACAGAAGTAACAAACGCTGAGTTCGCCCGCTTTGTTAAAGCAACTGGTTACGTAACCGTTGCCGAGCGCACGCCTGATGCAAAAGATTTTCCCGATGCGCCGCCCGAGAATCTTGTGGCCGGGTCGGTTGTGTTCACCCCTCCAGACCAGAAAGTATCTCTCGACGATCATTTCGCCTGGTGGCGGTATGTTCCGGGGGCTAACTGGCGTCATCCGGACGGCCCTGAGAGTAATCTCAAGAATAAGGAAAAACACCCCGTGACGGTAATAAGGTTGGCGAAGGCCGCATAGAAAAGACGCAGCCGGGAATTTTCTCAGTCGATGACCTTGCCGATGTCGGAACCGATGATGGAACACCCGTGACTGAATACGCCGGTTCGAAGAAATTCCAGGGCACTCTCTATAAGGTAGCTATGACCACCAGGTAATGTTTGTACACCGACTTTGTTCTTAAGGGGTTGCGCCCAATCTCGCCAATCCTGCTTTTGCAAAAGTATTCGCGGGGTCCAACTTCTGCGCTGTCTTATAATCCGCTATCGCCATGTCTTTCAGGTTCTTCTTTTCGTAAACTTCAGCCCGCATTGAATAGTTCTGCGCGGTTTTAGGATCGAGCCGGATAAGTTCGTTCAGATCGGCCAGTGCGAGATCGTAATTCTTCTTCTGGTAATGAGAGATGCTGCGGTCCTTGTAGCCCTTCGGGTTCGCGGGCGCAAGCTTGATGGCCTGCGTCAGATCGGCAATCGCCAGGTCGTACTGAGCTTTCACGTTGTAAACAACAGCGCGATTCCCCCAGGCATCGAAATAGTTCGGATCGGCGTCGATCGCAGCACTAAAATCTGCCACTGCCCCGTCGTAATTCTTGGCACGGAAATGTGCGTTTCCTCGAGCCAGGAAGGTCTTGGCTCCCTTCGGATTTAATAGCAAAGCCTTTCCAAAATCCGCCATCGCCAGATCTGTCAACCCTTTGTCGATATAGGTATTGCCGCGGTTGTGAAAAAGATCTGCGTTCTGGGGTGCTATCTCAATGGCCTTCGTATAGTCAGCTATCGCGAGATCCAGTTCACGTTTTTTCTGATACGCCAATCCCCGCTGCATATAAGCGTCTGTACGGTTTGGCGCGAGCCTTAATGTTTCCGTATAACTCGCTATCGCGGCGTCGTAATTCTGGGAGAAATAGTTTGCCTGGCCGAGATTGTAGCGGGCCTCGACCAAATTCGGATCGAGATCGCGCGCCTTCGTAAAATCAGCTATCGCGGCCGCATAATTCTTTTTCTTGAAGTAAACGCCGCCGCGGTTAATGTAGGCTTTTGTGTACGCGGGATTGAGACGAATCGCCTCGTTATAGTCGGCCATCGCCTGGTCCGGCAGCCCCTTCTCTACATAAGCGAGCGCCCTGTTATGCCAAAACTGTGCATCAGTTGGGGCCAACCTGATCCCCTGCGAATAATCGGCAATCGAAGCGTCATGATTCTTGATCTTGCCGTAAGCGAGTCCCCGCTGGAAATAACCGTCGACCATATCCGGCTTTAGTTTAAGTGCCTGCGAGTATTCGACGATCGCTTTGTCGAAAAAACCCTTATAGAAATATGCCTGGCCGCGGTTAAACCACGCCGCTGGCATATTCGGGTTCAAACTGATGGCTGCTGAAAAACTGGTGATCGCCTGATCGTAGGCTTTCTTGTTGTAGAACTCTAAGCCCGCCTTAAAATGCTGGTCGGCTGTTTGGGCGTAGGCAGAAATTGCCAGTGCAACGACGAAAACGATTGATAACAGACACTTTTTCATACGCTGGTCTCCTTACTACCAATCGCAAGAATCAGAGAAGAAATGGGTCAAAAAATTGGAGCGGGGAAGAGCAACGGTAGGTTTGCATCTTCAAGACTGGACTGACAAGAAGCCACAGTAAAGAGAAACGGGCAGCATTGCGCTGCCCGTAAGTACTTGAATGATTACGTCTGGTTACGCTGTTTTCGCAGCTGCGAGCTTGTGAAGCGTTGAAGTGGCAAGCTCAGCTACTCCAACTCTGGGCGTTCCCTCCACCAGATTCGTGAGGGTCTTCATTACCTCAGGATATCCTGAGACGTTGTAGGTCTCCGCATCCTCTTTAGTGTCCCAGAAGCTGATAGCTATAGCTTCCGAGCGGTCCGGGGCGACGAAAGTCATCTCATCGCGGAATCCCTTTTGTTTACGGAGGAGTGGCAAAATCTTGCTCTCAACAACGTTGGTAAACTCGGTGGTGGTGCTCGGCTTCAGTTCCATTATGACGTGGCGTGTAAACATAGTTAGCTCCTTTAGATTGTTTGGCTATGGGCTTCAGGTGATCTGGGTGATTCCAGAGGAGCTGAGAAGAGAGTAAGCTTGTAACTCGGTTCGCCGAGTACCCTATCACGCACCTGCGCGTTTACCTAATCAGAGCTATTGAGGTCATGAGCAAGTTGGGCGGGTTCTATTAGCCGACCGCGGTTGAGATTGATTAAGGGATCGTTCACCAGCCAAAAGTCGACTTCTCCTGCACCTCCTACCGGGACCAGTTGCTTGAGCAAGCCGGCGTCAAGCTGCACAGGTTTGAAAAGCAGCATTTCGAAGTTACGTAAACGAGCCTGGAAGGCGTCGCTGCTACTGTTAAATAGTGGTACACGAAAACGTCCGTGATCGTCAAGCGCAAACACATCGCCGTTTGCACGTTGCATGACATAGATATCGCTCATAAAACCTTTCTTCACTCCCAACAGGCCACGGGATAACTTGAATGATTTATCGAAAACGTTTGGGGGGCTATTCAAGCGATGATCCACGGTTCAAGAGACGCGCGAACTCGTTGCTCAATTCCTGTGCATGACTGCGGCCGTTGTGCAACTTCCCAAAGGTGAGAACAGATACTTCTGCTGCTGTTGGTTGTATGAAGCTTCCTCCGGTTGCCTGGGACTCCACAAGACTTAGCTGCGGGTGCTGATCCTCTTTAGCATTAGTAATTTCCACTTTTAACTGTCTCGCCTGCTTTCCTCTCCTTCAGATGGTTTAAATCGTATAGCAATTCCGAGAGCAAGGGTCTGTGCTCTAACGCACATAGCTTTAAAGTGGGATCTCAGACGGTGTGTCACTTACAATGAGATGAACAAGGAGGGAGTCGGGAACCCTTTGGGGCTAGCCCGTCGCAGATTTAACAAGAGCTATGCGATTAATAGAAATAGCCATAGGCGTAATTTTGTTAGGTGGTGCAGCATGGACCACGGTTAAGACTTATAAAGGGCGCGGCATCTCGTCGATTTTCATCCTCGCGTTCGCCGTATTCCTCGTTGCCCTGGGTTTATGTTTTCTCTTTGGTGCCTTTGGCGAGTTCATTCGCAACTTAAGGTTCGGGAGCGAGTGGCTCAAATGAATCGCATCGCGAACTAAGCGGATATAGTGCGTATGTGCTATGTGCTACATTTGACATATAGCACTACGAAGCGTAAGGTTGGGATCGAACCGAGACCAGCTAACTCCATTCTCAGCTCTTCTGGACCCGCCAGATTCGTCTGAAACTTACAGCTCAACTACCAAAAAGTTAAGGGTGTTTACCCGCGCTATTAGTTTGTCATCATTGCGCGTTCGTTAACGTAGCGGTAATGGCGTACCAGTTCGCGGCCCAACTCCTGGTAGAAACCAAAGGAGATTGAAAGAAGTTATGACGACGAATATCCAACCACTGCATGACCGCGTAATCGTGAAACGCATTGATGAAGGCGAGCAAGTGCGCGGCGGCATCATTATTCCTGACTCAGCGAAAGAGAAATCGCAAGAGGGTGAAGTGATTGCCGCAGGCATTGGCAAATACAAGGAAGATGGATCGCGCCAGCCATTGGACGTCAATGCAGGCGACCGCGTGTTGTTCGGCAAGTTTGGTGGCTCAGAGATCGAGGTCAACGGCGAAAAGCTGTTGATTATGCGCGAGGACGAGATTCTGGGAATCATCATGCGCGCGGGCGCAGCCGCAGCGGCCAAAAAGGGCAAATAGGTTCTGGCATAAATAGGAGAAGAGACAAAGATTATGGCAAAGCAAATAGTTCATGGCGAAGAATCGCGAGCGGCAATTTTGCGGGGCGTGAATCAACTCGCCGATACAGTGAAAATCACCCTTGGACCAAAGGGCCGCAACGTCGTGCTCGATAAGAAATACGGCAGCCCAACCATCACGAAAGACGGCGTGACAGTGGCGAAAGAAATCGAGTTGAAAGATGCAACGGAGAATATGGGCGCGCAGATGGTGCGCGAGGTAGCGTCGAAGACCAGCGATGTTGCCGGAGACGGCACAACTACGGCGACAGTACTCGCGCAGGCCATTTTCCGCGAAGGCGTGAAGACCGTGGCGGC
>DATNJO010000499.1:0-6601 GCA_035603895.1 Pyrinomonadaceae bacterium | reverse complement strand
CGCGATCGTTCCACAAGTGAAAGTGACGATCGGTCCGAGTATCGGCGACCAGGGGATTACTCATCACACCTTTTATTCGGTCGCGCCCGAGGCGGTTTCCTACGTCGGAGACAAACTCGAACGACATCTCGCCGCTTCAATTAACGGAAACAGCAAAAGCCCGGATCGGTTGGTATTGAATGGTCCAGTTGATTGGGCCGGTGTTGCTGATACGTATTTCGCGATGGTGGCTGTGCCGCCGAAAAAATCGGATGGGCTCGAGTATCACACGGTTGCTTACGAGCATAAGCCGAACGGTGGCGCGGCGGAGAAGTGGTACCTGGTCACGGCTTTGGTGCCTGTACCGGCAGACGGTTCGAACACGGTGATTTACGCTGGTCCAAAGGATCACTACCTGCTTACAAGTGCGAGTGACCTTGTGAGTAAGACAGTTCAGCGACCGGTCGATCTCGATGGCTTGATCGACTACGGTTATCTCGGTTGGATATCGCGGCCGCTGGCTGTGCCAATCCTCGAGGCGATTACTTATCTTTATAAGCTAACCAGTAGCTACGGCCTCGCGATCATTCTCTTTACGATCGTTATCTACTCGCTTTTCTTCCCGTTGAAGTGGCGCTCTTCCAAAGCGATGAAGAAGGCGCAGAAGCTCGCGCCGCGAATGAAGGAGCTGCAAGAGAAGCTCAAGGGGATGAAGCAGAACGACCCGCGGATGAAAGAGTTGCAGATGGAGCAACTCAAACTGATGAAGGAAGGCAATCCGCTCGGCGGATGTTTGCCTCTGCTCATTCAGATGCCGTTCCTGTTTGCTCTCTATCGCGCGATCACGATCTCGCTCGACTTTCGCCAGGCGAGCTTTTTGTGGATTCCCGATCTGTCGGCCGCGGAGCCGTACCTGATTCACATTCTGCCGATTCTCATGACCGGCACGATGGTGGTGCTACAATTAGTGACCCCGGCGCCGTCTGCGGATCCATTGCAACGAAAGATGATGGCGATAGGTATGCCGCTCTTCATGCTGTATATCTTGTGGAGCGCGCCGTCGGGTTTGGTTTTATATTGGCTGGTGGGCAACATTGTCGGGTTCACGCAACAGTTCCTGATCAACCGTTGGACCAAGACGGACGACGATGAAGTTGAAACACCGCCGCCGCCCGGGAAAAAAGCACCTCCGCGGAAAAAGCCGATCAACTCAGCGGCGGCGCAAACGTAGGAATAGTGATGACTGAAGTTACGCAACAAGCAGCGCAATATCTCGAGGACGTGTTTGAAGCGACCGGTCTACAGTTGCGTGTGGCGGTGAAGCAAGGCGTTGCCGGCGAAGTGCTGGACATCGAAGGCAAGGACTCTGAACTGCTGCAAGCTCAAACTGGTGAGCTGTTGGAAGCGTTGCAGCACTTGGTCAATCAGGTTTTTGGCCGCAGTCTCACCGGAGGCGGGCGGCTGGTTTGCGACGTCAATGGATTTCGCGCCACGCGCGAAGCGGAACTGCAAACAATGGCGAATTTCGCTGCGAATCGTGTGCGCCAAACCGGAGTGGCGTTTACGTTTGAGCCGATGAGCGCAAACGAACGGCGCATCATTCACCTGACGCTTGCGGATAGTGAGGATTTATCGACCGAGTCGATCGGCGAAGGCTCGGAACGTAAGTTGAGAATTGTGCGAAAGAGTTCTGCGCCCAGGAACTCGTAACAGAGCCAAACCCACCAGGTCGTTTAGTTCTCCCTACAAATTGTGATGAGTACTGTCGTTGCACTATCAACGCCAAGGGGCCGCGGCGCCTTGGCTGTAATTCGTTTGAGTGGACCAGAAGCGATAGCGATTGCGCTGCGGATGGCGCGCGTCGATTCGTTTGAGCCGCGGCGTGCAACGCTGACGACGTTGAAAGCTGGTGATGAGGTGTTGGACCAGGTGCTTGTCACTTGTTTTCCCGCGCCGCATTCGTTAACCGGTGAAGACGTCGTAGAGATTAGTTGTCACGGATCGCCGGCGATCGTCCGACGCATTATCGACACGACGCTCGCGTCAGGCGCTGCATTGGCCGGACCGGGAGAGTTCACGCTTCGTGCGTTGAGTAACGGAAAGATCAACCTGGCCCAGGCAGAAGCGATTCGAGATCTGATCGCCGCGCAGACAGATGCCGCTGTGAAGCAAGCAGCGCGACAATTGAATGGAGAGCTGTCGAAGACACTCGATCCGTTCAAAGAGAAGTTGGTCCATGTGATTGTGTTGTTAGAGTCAGCGTTGGAGTTTGTGGAAGACGACCTGCCCGCGCCGCAAGTGAATCAGGTTGAGGAGATACTGATCTCTGTGATCGCCGGCGTCGATCGGTTGAGTCAGAGCTACAGTGCCGGAAGGCTCTTGCAAGATGGCGCTCAGGTTGCGATAACGGGCCGCCCGAATGTCGGTAAGTCCAGTCTTTTCAACGGTTTAGTTAAGAGCGAGCGGGCGATAGTTACTGAGATCCCGGGCACAACTCGCGACACTTTGTCGGAGGCCATTGATCTCGGTGGAGTGCCGGTTGTGCTTACCGATACAGCGGGCCTTCGCGAAACTAGTGACAACGTTGAGTCACTCGGGATTGAGAGAACGCATCGGGCCATGGGAGATGCTGACCTCGTGCTGCTCGTGCTTGACGGTTCTAGTCAACTTGGACCAGAAGACGAGGAGTTGCTGAGGCAGACAGCTGATACGCGCCGCTTGGTGGTAATGAACAAGAGCGACTTGCCTTCGTTTCAGCCACTGGCGCGTTGTGTTGAGGATGTTGAAGCGATTAATGTATCGGCGCGAACTGGAGAAGGGCTTTCAGCGTTGCACAGCGCAATCGTTGCGAGGCTGAATAGTGCTGGCGCCGAAAACGGAAGCTTATTGATTACAAATGCGCGGCACTACGATCTGCTGTCCAGTGCGAAACGAGAACTCGAGTCGGCGCGTGTGTGCTTTCGAGATCGTCACAGTGAGGAGTTGGTTCTTGCTCCGCTGCACAATGCGCTGAAGTTTTTGGGCCAGATCACTGGAGAAACCACGACCGAAGATATACTGTCAGAGATCTTCGCGACGTTTTGTATTGGGAAGTAGTGATGTCGTTCGACGAGCGTTTTGATGTCATCGTGATTGGCGCCGGCCACGCCGGATGTGAAGCCGCGTCCGCCTCGGCGCGCCTCGGCGCGGAAACAGGTCTGATCACTCTCAATCTGGATCTGGTCGGCCAAATGTCCTGCAATCCCGCGATTGGCGGTATTGCCAAAGGGCATCTGGTGCGAGAAATCGACGCGCTTGGCGGAATCATGGGGCGAGTGATCGACCGTACGGGCATTCAGTTTCGGCTGTTGAATCGTTCACGTGGACCAGCGGTGCAGTCGCCGCGAGCGCAGGCAGATCGTTTGCGCTACCGCAGCGAGATGCGGCGGACGCTCGAAGCCACTTCCAACCTGCATCTTCGTCAGGGAAAGGTCGTCGACTTTGTTCTTCACAATGGAAAACTGGTTGGTGTGGAGCTGGAAGACGGCCGCCGGTTTGGCGCTGGCGCCGTTGTCGTCGCGACGGGTACGTTTCTCAACGGCCTGATTCATACGGGCCGCCGAACTTATCGCGGCGGACGCGCTGGCGAACCCGCCGCGGTTGAGTTGGCCGAGGCTTTGAAGCGGCTTGGTTTTCCTGTGGGGCGATTGAAAACGGGGACCCCGCCGCGTCTGGACGGAAGAACTATTGATTGGGACGCGTTTGAGCCGCAGCCGGGCGATGAGGTTCCCGTACCGTTTTCCTTTTCGACAGACCACATCGAACAGAAACAAATTCAGTGTCACATCGGGTACACCACGCCCGAAGTGCACGACGCGATCCGGGGAAATCTTGCCGAGTCGCCGCTTTATTCCGGAACCATTAAGGGCGTCGGTCCTCGCTATTGCCCGTCGATTGAAGACAAGGTAGTGAAGTTTTCGGATAAGTCGCGCCACCAGCTTTTCCTCGAACCCGAAGGTCATGACACCAATGAGGTCTATCTGAATGGCTTCTCGACTTCGTTGCCGGCCGAGCTACAGCAGGAATTGATAAGAATGATCCCGGGGCTTGATGAGGCCCGGATTATTCGGCCTGGTTATGCGATCGAGTATGACTTCGTCGATCCGAGAGAACTCGGACCAGATCTACAGACGTCGCGTTTGCCCGGACTTTTCCATGCCGGACAGATTAACGGGACGACCGGTTATGAAGAGGCGGCCTGCCAGGGACTCGTGGCCGGCATAAATGGCGCGCTCTACATACAGGACCGACAGTCTATTAGGTTGCGGCGCGAGGAGTCATATATTGGAGTCCTTATTGAGGACCTCATCAAGCAAGGCGTCGACGAGCCGTATCGAATCTTCACCTCGCGAGCGGAATATCGCTTGGCGCTGCGTTACGACAATGCCGATGAGAGACTCCAACGATATGGTAGGGAATTGGGGTTGGTCGGAGATTCTGATTGGGATCGATTTAATGCGCGACAGGATCGTCTCGCGGTTTTACGAACGACGCTCGACGAAAGCCGTTTGCGCCGCTCCGACGCGCAGCACGCTGCGGTGAGCGCGCTGCTCGCCGCGGATCTGGGCGACACGATCACCTTGGCTCAATTAGCGAAGCGCCCGCGTGTCTCAGCGGAGTTGGTCATGTCGTTGCTGCCCGCAGCTTTAAAACCTGTGAGCGAAGCCGATCTCAACTCTGTGTTGGCGGATTCGCTCTATGACGGTTATCTCCAGTCGCAAAAGGCGACCATCGCCAGGCTGTACCAGCACGACACTTTGAAGATCCCACGGGACATGTTCTTTGGTGGTATCAGTGGGTTGTCGCATGAGGTAGTCGAGCGGCTGGATAGGGCTCGACCGGAGACGTTTGGAGAAGCGAGGCGTTTGCCAGGACTCACCCCGGCGGCGCTATCAACGCTACTCGTGTTCTTGTCCTTACAACAAAAGGCAGTTTAACTGGGGTGTAATGTTTCACGTGGGCCCGTTTAAGGCAAGTGGTTTCACGTGAAACATCAGCCTCATAAAACGATCGACGAGTTGGTGAGTGTGGCTCGCTTAACGGGACTGTGTTAGTTTACGGCAGAGAATAATGGCGAGAATAATAGCTGTCGCAAACCAGAAGGGCGGAGTGGGAAAGACCACGACGGCGGTCAATTTGGCGGCAGTTATTGCCAAGTGGGGCAATAAGGTGCTCCTGGTAGACGCAGACCCACAGGGAAATGCCACCTCCGGGAGCGGGGTCCAGCGCGGTAGTTTTCGCAGAAGTCTCTATCATAGCCTTGTACTTGACGAGCCCGTTTCGTCGGTAACGCAGCGATCCCCCTTCGAATCTCTCGACATTATTCCTGCAAATAAGGACCTGGCTGGTGCGGAGATTGAGCTGGTCGAGGTTGAGCAGCGGGAGTTTCGGTTGAAGCGCGCCCTCGCGCCCGTCGAACAGAACTACGATTACATGATCATCGATTGTCCGCCTTCGCTCGGACTGTTGACTCTGAACGCCCTCACTGCCGCAAAGTCACTGCTGGTGCCGATTCAATGTGAATACTACGCCCTCGAAGGCGTTACCGAACTCTTCGATACACTTGCTCGAATCAGACGACTGCACAATCCGGGATTGATGATCGAAGGGCTTCTCCTCACGATGTATGACGAACGAACGAACTTATCGGCCGCCGTAGCCACTGATCTTCGCGACTTTTATGGTCTTCAGGTTTTCCAGACAGTGATTCCACGCAACGTCCGGCTCGCCGAGGCGCCCAGCTATGGCAAGCCGATTTTCAGTTACGACGCGCATTCAAAAGGCGCTGAAGCTTACTCACAGCTAGCCAGGGAGATTGTCTATGAATCGAAAAGCACTGGGTCGAGGACTGGGAGCTCTACTGTCGTCTGATACGACGGTCGATCTCGGTCCTGAATCGACAGAGGTCGACGTCGAATCGATCGTTCCGGGACCGATGCAGCCGCGCACCCATTTTGACGAGGGCAGCCTCGAGGGACTCGCGGATTCAATCCGCACTCACGGCATCGTGCAGCCGCTGCTGGTACGGCGGCAAGGGGATCGATACGAGCTAATCGCCGGCGAGCGTCGCTGGCGCGCAGCCCGGCTTGCGGGGCTTTCCAAGGTCCCGGTCGTCGTGAAGGAGGTTCCCGATCAAGATCTGCTGGAAATCGCGCTCATTGAAAACATCCAACGTGAGAACCTCAACCCAATCGAGGAAGCGCAGGCTTACAAGCGATTGATCGAGAACGTCGGACTCACCCAGGAAGCGCTCGCCGCACGCGTCGGCCGCGATCGTTCGTACATCACGAATTATCTACGCTTGCTAAAGCTTCCCGATGATTTGCAGCAGCTCGTCGTCGAGGGGCGGCTTTCGACCGGACACGCGCGAACGGTCCTCGGATTGGCGCACGTGGATCTTCAGCGCAAGATCGCTCGACAGGTTATTGACGGCGCTCTCTCTGTCAGAGCGACGGAACACTTGGTTCGCAAAGCGGTCGAGGGTTCACCGGCGAAGACCGCCAGCACGGTAGATCCAAACATCCGCGCCGCTGAGACCAAACTCCGGCGGGCACTCGGCACACAAGTGAGGATCGTTCAGCTC
>DATNJO010000498.1:0-2377 GCA_035603895.1 Pyrinomonadaceae bacterium | reverse complement strand
CTAACGGATACTTTTATTGGGCCACCATGCTATTCAATGCCGACAGATTGGATGAAGCTTTCGATGGCTACGGAAAAGCTAGAAGTGTCGATCATTCGGTGAGTTACTCGGGGATTTATCGGTATCTGGCGGAGATTTACCGACTTCGTGGGATGCCGGATAAGGCATTGGCCCAATACCAATCGCTTTTGCAACGAGAGCCCAATGATGTTGAGGCGCTCTTTCAGGCAGGTTATATCAGTTTTAAGCTGAATCAATTAGACCAGGCGCGAGGACTTTTCAAGAAACTTATTGAAGTCGATCCAAAACATGCGGGCGGCGCTGCTAATGTAGCGGCGCTGGACGCCCGATACAACGAAATCCGTATCGGAAGAAAGGAAAAGACACCAGGCGTAACACTTCGCGAAGTTGTTCAGGCCAATCCCAATAGTGTTGAAGCTCACGTTAATTTGGGCGCTCAGTTGATTATTGAGGGCGTGTACCCTGAGGCGTTGCCTATACTCGAGCGCGCCGTCAGTCTGCAACCCAACTCGGCCGCAACTCAATACAACCTTGGATTGGCTCAGATCAAGGAGAAGAAATACGAAGGGGCAATAACGTCGAATAGAAAGGCCCTTGAGCTCAAGCCCAATTGGCCAGATGCTTACAATAATCTGGGACTTGCCTATGCAGGTCTCGGCCGCTGGGAAGAGGCGGTGGCAGCATATCGTGAAGCGGTGCGCATCGTACCCAATTACGCCGGTGCTTTATACAATCTGGGCATCGCGTATCTCAGACTCGGACAAAAACCTGCCGCACTACAAGTCGTGGCGAAGGTACGAGAATTGAACTGGGATTTGCAGGCTCGCTTGTGGCAAGAGATCTTAGCGACCGACCGCCCGACAAATGTTGCTGCTGTACCAGCGCCAAGTCCGACTGTGACGCTTCCGTCACAACCAGCGCCCGAAACGTTGACGCCACAATCATCTCCCGAAACATCTGCGCCCGCACCGAGCGAGAAAGTCGAAAAGGAGCCGAGTTCGACGACGTCTAATACTGTCGAGGAAGAATGTCCCAGCCCACTCTACAGAAAGTCTGATGTTACGCGGATGGCGTTTCTAAATGATCAGCTTCAAGTGTCATACACGGACGAAGCGGTGCAAAACAAAGTGGAAGGACAAATTGTTTTGCAACTAATCATATGCAGCGACGGCCGTGTGTCAGAGATCACGATCAACGAGCCATTGCCCTTTGGGTTGACTCAACGAGCCATCGACGCTATCAGAAAAGTGCGTTTCCAGCCGGCACTACGCGGCGAGCAACCGGTGTCCGTAATCATGAAACAGACGTTCGCCTGTGCGCAGCAGGTGTGTACGACAGTCTCACCTTAATGTTTCGGTTCTACCCACAAAGAAGCACAAATTGGTTCGCATTAGACTGGAGATTCCTGATCATGCAGATCAGACAACATCAATATGAGCAGTTGACGCAAGCTACTCTGGAGCGGCAGGCGCGCGAAATCGCGATCCGCTTCGCTCAAGAAGTTGAAGAGCACGACCCGGATTTGGCGGCTCGGACATTGAGTTATTCACGGGGTGATGAGATCGAGTTTCTAGATCGACTTCTAAATCTGACAAACGTAGAGCAATATCAAAAGTGTTTGTTATTCATCTTCCTACAGACCGGAATCAATTTTTTCAGAGAGGATTTATTCAAATATATATTGGACCATCCGCTACTATCCGGCAACGCCAAGGCGCGACACATCGCCGTGTCCAGTTTCGTTATTCTTGAGGGGAGGACGTAATCATGGCAGGCTATGCGGCTCTCTCTCCGGCACTTATAGGTGGTCCACCGGGCTGGGTTGCTTGGGCTGTCGGTGGGACGGTGCTCACGGTAGGCACCCTTTTGATCGGAAGGGAGGTATATGAGATGAGTCGCACACGCACGCGTGAAAGAGTCGAACCTCGCGCGATACCCAGGGCCGAGACGTGTGAGAGGACTGGCAGTCAGCAAGACTGCGGCCCGCCAAGAAGGTACACCGCACGAGTGCATGCTCAAGGCACCGACTGTGGAGGTACTACCGGGAGTACAATCGGAATGCCAGCACTTACAAAAACGGTACCCATTTCGGTCGGCGAGGGTTTGGCTCTATCCGCAGGTACTTGGGGCCTGCTGAACCGATCTCAAAGAACTGTACGCGAGGTTGCAAAGGCCCGAGCAGACGAATATATCCTTACCGGGCCAGGTGCCGGAGGTCGTCTTGGTCAGCGCTCATTTCCGGCGATTGATCGTCGTGGCGGGAAACGTTATGACGTCGATTGTTTTGGTTCAGGTCCATCTTTCGTAGGCTAGGAGCGCAATGTCCAGTTATACCCTCTCGCAGATCAAGGCGCAC
>DATNJO010000497.1:0-5339 GCA_035603895.1 Pyrinomonadaceae bacterium | reverse complement strand
CGCATACTCCTGATTGACTGCGAACAACAGCGAACGTCCAAAGCGTCCGAGTTCGGGGTAACTTTCAACGAGCTGCTGAAACGCCTGTGACACGGTGACTGCGCCGTCGAGAGACAAAGAGAGGGGATTTTGATCGACCACGTCGCGAGCGGCGCCGAAAAAAAGAACACGGATAGTTGTCATTCGAGTTCGATCCTCTTGCCGCCGTGTCCGTTTCCTTTGGCGAGTTCGTGAATACGCGCGCGCTCTTCGTAACCCTCGACCGCCACCGACAGCATTACCCGCAAGCGTTCGAGGCGTTCAAAGGTCGAGCGCAATTCCAACAGCTCCTGTTTCACGTCGGCCTCGATCTCCATCGCGGCGGCAACGAGAAACGACAGTCTTTGCGGTTCGGTGTTGGAGATGTCCGGCAGGTTCGTACGCTCGTCATTGATAGCACGCACCGCTTGCGCGATCCGCGTAAACGCTTCCGCCACTTCCTTCGTTAGCGCAACGAGCGCAGTTTCATCCTCGTCTTCGTCTTCGAAATAACTGACCTTTGCCACCAGATATGGATCGCCGCGTTCGACATACGATTCAATTCGATAACGAACCACACCTAACGTCAGTATGTTTGAACGCCCATCGGGAAAGACTTGTGTCTCAGTGACTTCAGCAACACAGCCGACGTGACCCGCCGGCGGCACTTCGTTCGTCTCAGTCGTCGGATCGAAATAAGACACGCCAAACAGATTATTTCCCACGCGAACGTCGAGCAGCATCTGCCGGTAGCGTGGTTCAAAGATGTGCAGCGGCAATGGCACGCCAGGAAACAGGACCACAGGCAGGGGAAACACCGGCATCTCGCTGACGCCGCGTACTTTGTCCATATCTTCACTCATCGGTGAAGTGATTATGGCAGATTAGAGGATTTAAAAAAATGCGGCCCCCGCTGCGCGTGGGAGACGCTGCGGGGGCCTTTCGAGCACACCTTCTGATGAAGAGGGGTTTCATCTCCGGTGTTTGACGGACGCCTTTAGGAGTGGGTGGCGTCCGGATTCAAAGAATATGAGCAAACAATTTCAGCCTGTGAACCGGTATCAATCTGCAAATACTCGCGAGCAGGTCTTCGATGTTGAACGGCTTCGCGAAGAACCCATCCGCGCCGGCGGCCATGCAAGCTTCACGTACGTCAGATTCGGTGTTGGAGCTCATGATCAAGACCTTTGATTGGGTCAAATGACCTTTGATGAATTCCAACAGGCGTATCCCGCTTGCCGGGGAGTTCCGCTCCGGCGGCATCTGCAAATCAAGTATCGAAACATCCGGCTTGTAAAAAGTCGCACGACGAATGGCCGTCTGGAGGTCGTTCGCAGTCACAACGTCGTACTCATCACACAAGGTCCAATAGAGTTGTTGAGTGATTACAGAATCATCGTCAACAATCAAAATTCTGGGCTTCATCCAACAACGCTCCTGAGTGTTCCTGGCCTGCTAATGAGCAAGGCGCGTACCATCACAGATCTACGCGTATTTTGGATTCAGACTGGTTCAAGTGTTCACGACAGTAAACAGAAGGGGCTAAGAGGCGTCTACATTCGGAAACACTATTCCGGTTTTTTTGGTGGTTTGGGTGGTTCTTCGACCGGATCGTCGTCCTCGCCGACTTCGTCGATAACCTTCAACTCGGCGCCAAACTTCTGATAGCTGCGGAAGCGCACGTCGTTTTTGCTCTGCAAGACAAACTTGCCCTGGTTGGTGGTCATCAGGATCATTGAGTGAGTCGGCAACAGGTATTTACGCTCGTTGATCGAGACCCAGTCGTAGTCGATCGTGCTGCTCGCACCGGTGATCGGAAAATCCGAAGGAACCTCCGTCGCAATCTGTTCGAAGCGCAGGATGCGGTCGAGCTCGCGATCGATCCACATGCGTCCGCGCGAACCAACAACAGCGCGCGCGCCAGTGTCGCCGACAGTCAACGTCAACTGCGAATTCTCACGCTTAACGACGTATTCGTAAACGACCGTGCGCCGGTTCTGAATCTGATCGGTGTCGACCATCTTGAACTCAGCCTTCGACTCAGGTTTGAAAATGTCTGCAAGCGCGGAGATGTATTCGACACCACTCGACGACGCGCCTTTCGGTGCGTACTTGCTGTAGTCGTTAGTCGGTTTGACGTCGTCGCCAGCGGGCATGCCGTTGACGGTAAGAACGCGGTATTCCTCGCCCTGGTTGGCACGATAACCGACCGCGATCGTCAGATTGTCCTGCGGAATCCAGTTGGTCGTTGTGCCGTAGGCGACCGAACGTTTGATGATCTGTTTGACGAGAAAGTCAGGCATCGCGCCTGCGGCTGCGAGTGTTACGTTGCGCGTGCGGTCGAGCAGTTCGTTGCCTTCGGTTTCGGAAGGCAGTGTCGAAGCAGCCGGATTCACGCGGCGCCGTTCGGCTTCTTCCAATGTGCGACGCACGAGCGAATCGTTGCCGCTCTTGGTGGCGACCAGCGAGCGCATGCCGTCGGTTAGTGGAAAACCGATGCCGCGTTTGCGAATCTCCTCGATGACTTCATCGCGAGTTTCCGGGTTGCGCTGAAGCTGGTAGAGAAGTGTGACGACTTCTTTGTTCGTGAGGGGCTTTGAATCCTGTGCGTAAACGGACAGCGATGAAAGCAAAATAACCGAAAGACAGATTAACTTCTGGAAATACATCGTTCGAAAGCTTAGCGGAAAGACTTCACGCGCACAATTGCTCGACCGCGTGCTTCAAAATCTCGGTGCATTGCTCCAATTCCCGCACGGGCACAAACTCACCGGTGCGATGTGCTTCGCGAATGTCGCCCGGACCAATCACGACCGGATCGCTGCCAAGCAACTGCATTTGCGCGCCTTCAGTCCCGAAAGCGACGGTGCCCGAGCTTTGGCCGGTCTCTTTCTCAAGTAGCCTGATCAGCGGAGATTCCTTCGGGGTTTCGAAACCGGAATCCGCGCGGCTCGCATCGACTTCACAAACGAAATCGGGATCGCTGCGTTTCTCTTCGCTGATTGCCAGGTTGAAGAGATGCAAAAGATGCTCTGACGGTTGGGTGGGAATGGGCCGCCATTCGAGCGTGAAGCGGCACTCGCCCGCGAGAACGTTTTTAGCGGTGCCGCCGTTAATCACACCGACGTTCAGCGTTGTGTAAGGTGGATCGAAAGCCGGATGCTGGTCCTCTTTGAGATGTTCGGCGATTGCTTCGAGACGATTGACAAGTCGTGCGGCGCGAAACACGGCGGAAGCGCCGAGTGCCGGATACGCGCTGTGCGCTTCGCGTCCTTTCACGACAACTTCGGCGAGCGAGTAGCCCTTGCCCGCGCGAATTGGTTGCAGAGATGTTGGTTCGCCGACGATGCTGTAACGAACGCGCAGCGGTTTGAGTTGGGCCAAATGCTTTGCGCCGCGCAGGCCGATCTCTTCGTCGGCAGTGAAGATCAGTGCGAGTGGTTTGTTGAGACTTGCGAGATCGATTGTCTCGACCGCTGAGAGCGCGGCGGCGATGAAGCCTTTCGTATCGCACGATCCGCGGCCGTAGAGTTTGCCGTCGCGTTCCGTGAGGTTTGTTGCTTCCGGCCAATTTGGATCGTAGGGAACCGTGTCGGTGTGTCCGACAAGCGCGAGCTCGACGTTTGTGTTCTGCGAAAACTCAGCGCCCGCAAGGACGATGAGATTGATCTTCTCGACGCCGGATTCGTCTTGATAAGCGAAGCGCTTTGTTTTGAGTTTGAGTGCTTCACAGCGTCGCTCGAGGTAATCGACAATCTCAGCGTTTGAACGAGAAGAGACGGAGTCGATCCGCACGAGTTCCGATAACGTTTGTTGGGGTGTCATATTCGTTTCTGCAACTCCGCAAACTGCCGGACGATCCCGTCTTGCTGCGCGTGACGGCCGTCGACAACAATTCTTTTTCCTCCTACTACCACGTCCTTAATGGCTGTACGGGAAAGCGAGAAGACAATATTCGCTAACAAGTTTTCCGGTGACGAACCCGCGATCGAGGGATCGTCGAGATCGACGGTGAAGAAGTCTGCGGGCGCGCCGGGTTCGAGTGAGCCGCCGTCGAAACCGATACTCGTCGCGCCGCTCGTGGTTGCACAAGCAAACAATTTTCTCGCGAGTGCTGATTCGTCGGTTTCGTCGCCGGGCGCGAGAATGTTTCGCGCGGTACGTTGCAGGCGCAAGTGATATTCGAGTTCGCGTGCGTCTTCGAGTAGATCGATCTGGATCTGGCTGTCCGTACCTAACGAAACAGGCACACCGGCGTTGAAATACGCATCGACCGGCACGACGCCGTCGCCGAGATTTCGTTCGGTAGTTGGGCACGCGCAAACGTTTGCTTGTGTGCGCGCGAATGCGCTGATTGCTTTCGGCGTCACGTGAATCGCGTGCACCGCAGTGAACCGCGCGCTCAGCAAACCTTCAGTATCGAGTAGTGCCACCGGCGAGCGGCCATACTCTGCAATACACGCTTCAACCTCCGCCGTTTGTTCGGCGACGTGCATGTGGACCACTAAACCATGTTCGTTTGCGTATGCAACAACTGTCTGCAAATAGTCGAGAGGAACCGCACGGACGCTGTGCGGCGCGACACCGACCCATGCCTCACCGGTTTTTAGTTCCGGCGCCGCGAGCAGTTCTTCGAGACTCTTTAAGTAACTCTCGGGCGAGTCTTCAATGAATCGAACCTGCTGAGGGTTTGGTTCTTTTTGAAAGCCAGCTCGTGCGTAAGCAACACGGAGCAGCGCGATGCGAATCCCGACATCGCGTGCAGCACGAATCACCTCGCGTTCGAGCAGATTCGGATCGGAATAGCGCGATCCATCCGATCCGTGATGAATGTAGTGAAACTCGCCGACCGCCGTAATACCGCTCAAGGCCATCTCGAGAAACGCCATCCGCGACGCGGCGTAAATATCTTCCGGCGAAAGCCGATTCGCAGCCGCGTACATCTGCTCGCGCCACGTCCAGAAGCTGTCATTCGTATGTTGCGAACGCCGCTCAGTGCGCCCGCGAATCACACGTTGAAATGCGTGTGAATGAGCATTGATGAGGCCCGGTAACAACGCGCGATTTTTGAGACGAATGGCGTTTGAAACTTTATCGTGCGGCTCCAATCCCAAAACCTTCTGATCACACACGAGCGCAACGCCCGATTGAAAGCGGCCGTCCGCGTAGATCAAATCCGGTAACCACGCTTGACTCATTCTTTAATCGCCAACACTTCGCGCGCAGCGGTGCGATCGCCGGTGCAACTGATGCGTCTCGGCCCCGCAAGATAACTCAACTCAAATCCCAAATCTTCATACAACTCAACAATGCGCGGCGTG
>DATNJO010000496.1:0-6398 GCA_035603895.1 Pyrinomonadaceae bacterium | reverse complement strand
CCTTCAGTTAGACCATCGGCGTAGCGTGCGAGATGCGCGTAGTAGAAGATCAGCTTTTGATCGGTGCTTTGTTGGTAAATGCTGGTCCCGCCGCGTTCGCTTAGCCACAGCTTTTGAATCTGACCGTCAGCAGCCGCGAGCACAGGCGTTTCGGCAGGCGCCATGATGTCGATCGCATCGTGCGTCCGGCCTTCTGAACGGCTCGCTGTGAAGGTGTCGATCAGTTGCTCGGGGCGAATGCCCGCGACGGGAATGATCAGTGGTTTTTCGATCCGTGTTATCTGTGTTTCCGGTTCGACCACGGATGACACGGATGGCGAGGAAACATGTCCTGTGCCCAACCACAGGATTGCAACAAATCCAATCAACAACACCAAAAATAATACTTGCAACCGGTTCATCACCGGTTCTGTAGACAACTAACGTTCCAGACCGAGTGGCAGAAGCGGCCGCGGCGTGGTTCCGCCGAAAAACCAGCTCGCGCCGACGCGTAGTCGATGATGCCACGTGGGCAGGCGAGACGTGTACAAAGCGAACCGCGCTTGTCGCGCGAGTGCGCCGCCGAATGCTTTGCCGCCGGTGAGCACTGCTGCGCGTTCAGTACCGAGACTGATAGCTTCGCCAAGTTCTTCGAAATGTTTCGTGCGCAATTCCTTGCCTTCGAGAAACGCCTTGACGTTCTGACCAACTACAGTAGCTTCCTGAAATGCGAGTTGCGCCGTACCGTGCAGTGTCGGGGCGGCGTCGGGATAGTAAGCAATGTCGCCGAGCGCGAAGGCGTTGTCGTGCTGCGTGAGTTGGAACGTCGGCTTGATGGCGATTAAGCCGCGTTTGTTCTTTTCAACTTCTAGACGTTCGACTAACGGATTCATCCGCACGCCACCAAGCCAGACCACACAGGCAGTTTTCACGTGCTCCTGCTTGCCGTCGTGTTCGAACGTGAGACCATCACTCTCGACGTTCACTACGCGGGTGAACGTGTGCACTTCAACGTCCGACTGGCGCAAGGCATCTTCAACCAGTTCACGAATCTCATCGCCCATTCCCGGCACGACCCTGTCGCCCATCTCGAGCAGCATGACGCGGGGCTGGCCGTGCAGCGCGCGGCGTTTGAACGCGTCTTTCAGGAGGTCGGCCATTTTGGTGGAGAGTTCGCAACCACTCGCCCCCGCACCGACGAGTGCAACCGTGACTTCGCGTCGTACGTCCTGTGGCGGCATCTCGGGCGGAATACGATCGAGGGCTTTGACCATCAAACTGCGAAGCGCGTCGGCGTGTTCGATCTTGCGGAAGGGAAGTGAAAACTCTTCAGCGCCCGGAACACCGGCGTAGTTGGTCACGCCGCCCACTGCGAGCACCAGGGCGTCGTACGGAAGCGATTCCTGGTTTTCCAGTAAAACTGTCTGCGCGTCGAAATCGACGTTGACGGCAGCCGTCGTGACGAGCCGGACGTTGTTTTCGAGCAGTTCGTTGTAGCGGGGGCCGATGTGCCAGGCTTCGACTTCGCCGCTGAAATACTCGTAGAGCATGGGCGTGAAAACGAAGTGATCTGCATCGACAATCAGGGTGACGTCGGCGGAGCCGGCCAGTTCGAGAGCAGTGAAGAGTCCCCCAAAACCGCCTCCGATAATCACGATCCGGGCTTTTGTTGGCATGTGAGGCATAGTAAACCTGCACCACAAAAAGGCACAAGAACATGGGGCCTCTTGTGGCTCCTTTTGTGCTTCTGAACGGGCTATGTTAAATTGAACGCGCTTTTTAAGTTTAGCGGTTACCGCGTTTTAGCGGAGTTTACTGCGGTCGAGGAGGGCCATTTCAGCAAGTGGCGTTAGCAAAAGAAACGAAAGAGAAGATTGTGTCTGACTTCCGTACCCACGATTCCGACACCGGGTCACCCCAGGTACAGGTAGCTCTTCTGAGCCAGAGGATTTTGGGCCTGACCGAGCATTTCAAGACCCACAAGAAGGATAATCATTCGCGGCGCGGCCTGTTGAAAATGGTCTCGCAGCGACGGAGTTTGCTGGATTACCTGAAGCGTACGGACATTGAGCGCTATCACGAGATAGTGAATCGTCTGGGCCTGCGCCGGTAGCAGATTCGAGAAAACCAAGAGCGAGAGAGCTTCGAGTCTCTTTATCAAGCCCACGTCTTTCGAAGAGCTTGTGGCAGTGCCGAACGTGACGGCGATTGACTGCAAACAAGCAGACGTGTACGGCCAGCTTAGAGCAAAAAGGCGGCATGAGCTTCACGGTTTATGAGGCTCGTGCCGCCTTTATTAGTTTGCCAATCCGCTTCACGTTGGCGGCAGTAGAAAGAACTTCCCAAGCCCCAGTGCTTGCCCGAACAAAACAGCGGGTGGATGAGACGCCCGCGACCTGAACGCGTTTCAGGTGTGAATGTCCCAAGGAGACGAACAAGATGCCAGAAAAGAAATATTTGAAAGAATCAATCAAACTCGGCGACAAGGATTTGACCGTCGAAACCGGTCGGGTCGCCAAACAAGCGGACGGGTCGGTAGTTATCCGTTACGGCGATACGATGTTGTTAGTGGCCGCCGTTGGTGCCCCTACACCACGCGAAGGTGTTGATTTTTTCCCGCTTACTGTTGAATACCGCGAATCAAATTACGCGGCCGGCCGGATCCCCGGCAATTATTTTCGGCGCGAAGGCCGCCCGAATGAAAAAGAGGTTTTGACCGCCCGCCTTATCGACCGTCCCTGCCGTCCACTCTTCGCCGAAGGTTATAAAAACGAAACACAGGTTATCGCCAGCGTTATCTCAGCCGACCCGGACAACAACCCGGACGTGATTGCAATCACGGGCGCGTCGTGTGCGCTTTACCTGTCGGATATTCCGTTCCTGAACCCGATTGCCGGCGTAAGAATCGGATTGATTGAAGGCCGCTACATCGTTAATCCGACTTACGACGAAGTGCGCGAGTCGCGCCTGAACCTCGTCGTTGCGGGAACTGAAGAAGCGATCGTGATGGTTGAAGCCGGAGCGATTGAAGTTTCGGAAGAGATCATGCTCGAAGCTCTGATGCTCGCGCACAAAGAGATCAACCGGTTGTGCCGCTGGCAACGGGAGCTTTACAAGGCGCTTGAGATCACGAAGCGTGAAGTGACGCCCGTCGCTCTCGACGAAGAGATGCACCGCGAGATCGCCGAGAAGTACAGCGAACAGCTCCGCTCCGCACTCGACACCGGCGCGCAGGACAAGCGCAGCAGTTACGCGGCGGTGGATGCGCTGAAGAAAGAAGTGATCGAGTCGTATCCGGAAGATCAACCGGAGAAACGAGCGATGGCGAAACTGATCTTCGACCATCTCAAGGAAAATATTTTCCGCGACGACATTCTGAACAAACGACGCCGTCCGGATGGCCGCAGGTTCTCGGAGATCCGCCCGATCACTTCGGAAGTTGGTTGGTTGCCACGCGTTCACGGTTCAGCGCTTTTCACCCGCGGCGAAACGCAGGCCCTCGTTTCAACTACGCTCGGAACGAAAGAAGACGAGCAGTTTGTTGACGACCTCGAAAAGGGCGAAGTCCGGCGACGATTCCTGCTGCATTACAACTTCCCGCAATATTCAGTCGGTGAAGTCGGCCGCTTTGGATCGTCGAGCCGGCGTGAGATCGGACACGGCGCTTTGGCACGCCGCGCGCTGGAAACCGTGCTGCCGGAAGATACCGTGTTTCCATATACGATCCGCGTCGTTTCCGAAATCACCGAGTCGAACGGTTCGTCTTCGATGGCGTCGGTTTGCGGCGGAACACTGTCGCTGATGGATGCGGGCGTGCCACTCAAAGCGCCGGTAGCTGGTGTGGCGATGGGACTCGTGATGGAAGGAAACAAGTACGCGATCCTGACCGACATTGCGGGTGCCGAAGATCACTATGGCGACATGGATTTCAAGGTCGCCGGTACGCGCAACGGCATCACGGCGTTGCAGATGGATATCAAGATCGCCGGCATCAACGCGCAGATCATGGCTGAGGCGCTCGAGCAAGCAAAGAAAGGCCGGCTCTACATTCTCGGCGCGATGGAGAAGACGCTGGCCGAACCTCGTGCGGAAATCTCGGCCCACGCTCCGCGCATCATTCAGATCAAGATCAACCCGGACAAGATTCGCGACGTGATTGGACCAGGCGGTAAAGTCATTCGTTCACTCGTCGAGGAAACCGGTGCGAAGATCGATGTGTCTGATGATGGCACGATCTCGATCGCGACTGCGAGTGGCGAGGCCGCTGACGCCGCTGTGAATCGCATCCGCGGTTTGACGGCAGAAGCCGAGATAGGCCAAACGTACCTCGGCACTGTTTCGCGTATCGTCGACTTCGGTGCTTTCGTCGAAATCTTTCCGGGCACGGATGGTCTGTTGCACATCTCGGAGATCGCCGATCGACGCGTGAAGGACGTTCGCGACGAACTCAAAGAAGGACAGCAGATCCTCGTGAAGTGCATCGGCCGCGAAGGCAACAAGATCAAGCTTTCGCGTAAAGCGGTGTTGCGTGACGAGAATCGTAAAGCAGAAGCCGCGAGTCAGAGCGAGACTGAATAAGCCGGTCGTCAAAGTGATCATGGTTTTGAGTTCAAGCTTCAGCTTGCGCGTAGAGCGCAGCCTGGTAGGCTGAACTCAAAACGCGAGGTCCAATGGCAACTGGTCCGACTGATGTTAGCCCGTCCAGTTTTTAGAATTCGAGTCTGAAAACTGGACGGATTCTTTTGTTCTGGTCCAATAATCAGGCAGTTTTCGGCCTATTGCGCGCGGCCTTTGGTTTGCTGCGTGCAGGATACCTCGGAGTGTCAAAGTGCGGGCGTAGGCAGTTTCTACGCAAGATCCATCCGTGCGGTTTTACATCCCTTCGAGTCATTTTCCTACGAGCCAAGGTAGCCCAGACGCAGCAACAGAAAAGTTAAACTTCAGTGCTGGAGTCTGCGGCTGATTAGTAGTCTTTCTGTATCAACTAGTATGAACCTGCATAGCCCCAAAGACCCCAGAAACTCTCCCAAACGTTGGCGCGCCGTTCGTGCGTTTACTGCGATCGCACTAATCACGTTTCTTTTTACTGCCGGGACCGCTCAGGCTGATTCAGTCCGGATCGATAAGGTGGTCCAAACGCTGAGCCGTTATCAAGGACCAGCGGAACTCAGACTCGGCACCACGCAGGATCCAGTTACCGGTCAAACGAAAACATCCACTCCCACAAATGGACCACGTACCGATGGTCCAGTTACTCCTGCTTCCGGCGAGACTGCGAAACCGGATGGTCTCTCGATAGTCCAGGATCCGCAGAAGCTCGGAGTTGAGGTCATCGAAGAAGCGGAGGTCGAAGGCACCATCTGCGATTGTGGCGAGATACTTTATGCCGATGGCGGGTTCCCAAAGTGGCCATTATTGTTTTTGGCCGCAGTGCCGCTGGTCTTCATCAACGATTGCGACGACTGCGACGAGAATCCGATTACACAGCCGACGCCAACTCCGCCACCACCAACGCCGACACCAACTCCGACTCCCGAACCGGCGACGTTGCTGCTGTTTGGTACGGGCTTAATGGCAGTTGGAGCAAGTTTGAGACGGCGACGGAGGGTTAGAAACTCGTGAATTTCATTCTGAAAAACTTCAAGTTCTTATGCGCCGTTTTGCTGGCCTTGTTGTTTATCGGCGCCACTCCCGCGTCCGATGTTTTCGCCAAAAGCAAGAAAGCCAAGTACGGCACGCTCAAGCTTATGACTACACCCGGCGGTCTATTGGTGACGATCGATGGGCTACCTCACGGTGAAACGCTGACTGAGTATCGCTCGTTTGAACTCGAGCCCGGTACTCACAATGTTGTCGTCAAACTGCCGAACGGAAATCTGTGGACACGCGAGATCGACGTACCCGCGGGACGTATCAAATGCGTGGTGGTGAACTATCGCCCGTTGCCGCCGCCGCCGAAATCGCCATGTCCGTACCCGGTTAACGTTTCTGCCCCGAACGGCGTCGGTGAAGGTGAGATCATCACTTACGCAGCCGATGTTACGTATGGCGGAACAAACGGCTTGCGTTATAACTGGACCATCAGTCCAGCAAGTGCGCGAATCATGAGCGGCGCCGGTTCACCGACTATCACAGTCGATTCGACCGGTCTCGGTGGTCAACGCATCATCGCTACGCTGGCAGTCGACGACGGTTCGAAAGATCCGTCGTGCGCGCAAACTGCGCAGGCGGTAGCGGTAGTTGCTCCTGTAGAGAAGAAGATCCTCGTGGCGCGTGAGTTTGATGAGTGCAACAACTGCACGTTCGACGATCAAAAAGCACGCTTGGATAATCTGGCAGTCGAACTACAAAACGATCCGACGATGATTGGTTACATCATCGCTTACGGCGGCCGCACCAGTCCGATCGGGCAGGTCGAG
>DATNJO010000495.1:0-4233 GCA_035603895.1 Pyrinomonadaceae bacterium | reverse complement strand
CGTTTGTGCTAATGACCGGAAGTCTCACGATTCTTCTCCTCGCCGCGTTGTCGCGGGTGGTGAGTGGCCAAGCGCTTCCAGGGTTGTTGTTGTGCGTTTGGCTGATAATTATTCCCGCGCAATTACTCGCTGCAAACGTCGCCATGAAAAACGTGCTCGTGAGTGGTGTGGCAAATGTTGGTGCGAACTTTGCGGCAAGCCCACCGTCGACTCCAGACGAGCCGCCGAATTGTCGTCAGTGTGGTGCGCCACTCTCAGTTCAACCGGATGATGTTCTCGTGCGCTGTATTTACTGCGAAGCCGAAAGTCTTGTGCGGCTCGACAAATCAGCCATGCAGACCTTGCGAACGCGAGTCGTGTCGGCTCAAACGAGTCTCGCACAAGCTATGAGTGCGCTTATCAAACATGCCAAACTCGCTAGCCTTGAGACGCGCGGACGCACATACGTCATTGCGGGCCTACTGGTTTTACCCCTGATATGGTCGCTCGTGGATTCCTGGAATACGAGTTATTGGGCGCTACTCATCTCGCTGGACGTGTTTGTACTGGCTATATGCGTGTTTTGGAACGTACGCGAAGTGTTTCTCCCCCCGGTCACGATCGAAGAGCTCGAAGTGCTCGTTGAAACCTCCACCGGGCAAACTCAATCCGACGATCGTGGTAAAGGTCGGGTACCCGGCACGCGCGGATGGTATGACAACGCCTCGGATCGCGTGAACTTCATCGTACCAATGTTCGTGGCGCTGATCTTTCTGGCACTTCAGATTATCGTCTTGAGAACAAAACGTTGATCTCGACGCCCACAGGTACGGAGCGTGGACGGCTCGCCCGCAGCTTTGGGAGGACGCACCGAATGGCTCCTGCTGCGGGCGAGCCGCCCGCGCTCCGAATCAGCGCGCACTCCTGCCCGCAGCGTTCGTTGACTGGGGCCTTGTTTCACAATATCTTGAATGCGAGCAGGGTTGTGATCCTGCTTCTGTAGACCTGCCTCTTTCATAATGGACCAGAGATTTAGGGACAGCGACGTTGGACATCAGTCTGCCGCCGGGCTGGAGTCGGTCGATGACCGGATGATCAGCCTGATGCGGCTGATTCTGGCTCTCTCTGCGTTGGTCATCACCTTCATCGACCCGTCAGAGCCGGATCGACTCGTCGCAGTGACGTATGGCGCGTTAGTGGTTTACAGCGTTTACGGCGCCATTCTCTATTACCTGTCATTTCGGCGCAGTCCGCGCTTGCCGTTGTCGATTTCCCACTGGATCGATGTTGGCTGCTTTCTGGTCCTGGTCGCACTCAGCAGCGGCACCAACAGTATCTTTTTCTTCTTTTTCTTTTTTGCGATTCTGGTGGCCTCGTTCCGTTGGGGATTCAACGCCGGATTGCGTGTGACGATCATCTCGACGTTATTTTTCGGGCTGATCGGTTACACGACCACGCATGAAGACAATTTCGAACTCGATCGGTTTCTGTTGCGGCCGGTGTACCTGCTGGTATTGGGTTACATGATCGCTTACTGGGGCGGCCATGAAATCAAGTTGAAGCGGCGGTTAAACTTGCTGAAAGAGATTAACCTGCTGGCGAACCCGAAATTCGGCGTCAGCGAAACGATCGGCGCTCTACTCGAACGGTTGCGCGCATTTTACCAGGCAGATGATTGCTGGCTAATCATCTCGGATGTTGACGCAGAAACACCGCGGCTCTTTCGACTTTCGCAATCACAAACATTCGACGCAGTTGCCGGCGAGTCGTTGCCGCCAAAATTAGCGCAGTCCCTGCTTGCGCCAGCCGCGGACGTTGGCATTCTTTATCAACGTGCGGCTGAGACGGGATTGTTGCGCCGCGAGACAGTCTATGCGGTTGATCTGAAGCGAAAGATAGAATGCTCGAGTGACTTAAAGGCCACGGCCAGATCGCTCGCCGCGCAGTTTGAAATGGACGCCTTCATCTCGGTTCCCGCGCAATATCGGAACAGGGATATTGGCCGGTTGTTTCTGGTGGCCCGTCCGGGAATTTTCGAAAGGCCGGATCTCGAGTTCCTCATGCAGGTTGCGGAACAGGCAATGCCGGTGGTGCAGAACATCCGGCTACTGGACCGGCTTGCGACGACCGCCGCCGAACACGAGCGGCAGCGGTTGGCGCGCGACATTCACGATAGCGTGATACAGCGATACATCGGGCTTCAGTATAAAGTGGCGGCAATTCGAAACAAGTTGGCCCAGGGGGCAAACGTGTCCGCCGACGTCGATCACTTGTTTGCAATGACCGTAAACGAGGTCAATAACTTGCGCGGTTTTGCGCAGGGGTTGAAGGAGAGTGATGTCCACGAGGGTTTCCTGCCGGCCGTCAGACGTTTTGCGAGTCAGTTTTCCGACAATTACAATCTGGAAGTCCAGGTTGTCAGCGAAGATGAAATCACGATCAAAGATCGGCTGGCAGCGGAGTTGATTCAAATAGTTCAGGAAGGCTTGAGTAACATTCGAAAGCACACCGATGCCACGACCAGTAGAATCAGTGTGCAGCGTGTTAACGGGTCGGTGGCGTTGACGATCGAGAACAATCGAGCGCGCATCGATCCGGCTGAGCCTTTTACTCCGCGTTCGATTGCCGAACGTGCTCACGAACTGGGTGGCGAAGTAAACGTGATTTGCGGACCCGACGATCGGACGGTTGTGAGAGTTCAGATTCCGCTGTGAGACTGATGGTAAGCGCAACCGAGAAACCAATTCGCATCCTCATCGTCGACGATCACAAGATCATTCGCGAGGGACTCCGGGACCTGATCGAGAGTCGCGGGCGGATGATCGTGGTAGGTGAAGCCGGCGGCTGTGCCGATGGACTCGAAGCCGCACTTAAGACAAAGCCCGATGTAGTGCTACTCGACCTCGATTTAGCGACAGATAACGGCCTCACGTTGATCCCGCAATTACTCGCCGCCGATAAGACTGTAAACATCCTGATTCTGACCGGTATTCGCGATGTCGAGAAACGCGATCAGGCGATGGAACTGGGCGCGAAGGGAATTGTCCTTAAAGAGGAAGGGGCCAACGAACTGCTCAATGCGATCGAAAAGATCAGTACCACGGGTGAATATTGGCTCGAACCGGGTGCGTATAAACGTCTCCTCGAAAAACAAAAACCTCGGCCCGAGCCGCCGCAAGATCCTGAAGCGCTGCGGATCGCCACCCTTACTGAACGCGAAAGAGAAATAATCGGGCTCGTGGGCGAAGGACTTGAGAACAAACAAATCGCCGATCGTTTGCGTCCGGTAGTTGCTGAGGCGACGGTGCGCAACAACCTTTCGGCGATCTATGACAAGTTAGGCATACAGGGTGGCCGCCTCGGGCTGCTGGTATATGCCTTCAAGCACGGCCTCGTCACTTCTTCCTCAAAATAACCAGAGACCCGGAGCAATGACATTTGTCACGACTGAATGTGACAAACGTCATTGTCCAGTACTGCGAAAAAGTGGCACTAAACACGCCAATTTCGTGATCTACTACTGATGCGCGTTTACGAAGCCTAATAGTATCCTCCACCACTCTGTCCCAAGAAAAACGCCACGCCTGCAAAGATCCGTGAGAGCAGAATACCGTCTCTTATCTAACGACACATTCAACTACCCGACGAAGGAATCCCTATGAAAGCCAAATCTCAGTCGACATCAAATAACTTTCCCCGTGCGCTTTGGTCGTTGCTTTTAGCGACTCGAACGCGCCGCTTTGCAACCATTACCATAGCAATCATTGCGATTGGCACAACTGCCTTCGCGACGTTATCACTCGCGCAAAGAGAGAAGCGCATCGAACGCGTCACTTCCACGTCGACGGCAAAGCCGGCGTCGAGAGTCGAAAAGCCCGAACGAAAAGCTTCATCACGGGCTTCCGATCGTTTCAAACGTCGATCAGAGAAGTTTCGGGAACAGGAAGGATCAGCTCTCGGCGATCAGGCGCGCCGCGAACGCAATCGCGACCGGGGACCGCGCGAGTGGAAACTGAGACGAGCACGGCCGTTCACCGGCGATCTCCGGCAACTTCCGCAAACGAGACCGATCAAATCGGAACGTCCCGAGCGTGAAGGTCCTGAGCCAAACCCCTCTCGCTTTGTACCCCCAGGTGAAACTTCCGCACCTGAAGCGCTTGAATCAGCCGCAACTCCCGATGCACCGCTTTCGGCACCAGACGCTCCCGCGCCGCCACCAACCAGCAGTTTTGAAGGTTTGGATTTCAACACCTG
>DATNJO010000494.1:0-2531 GCA_035603895.1 Pyrinomonadaceae bacterium | reverse complement strand
CAACACGTCGTCGCGGCTCGAATCGAACGCGCGGGGTGGAGAGATTTTGATTAGTGATGCGACGGCAAAAGCCGCGCATAGTCGTTACAAGTTAAAACCACGTGAACCGATCATGGTAAAGAACAGGCAACAACCTGTAATGCTGTGGGAGGTTGACTGGCAAAAGGCAAGCGGGTCGTTCTGAATCCTCATTTTTATGTCGTTTATAGGCAAGACCAGTACTTTCCTCGGGTTGAATGCTCTCCGGAACTTTGTTTCCGACTCAATGGCAATCGACATGGGCTCCGCCAGCACGATTATTTCCGTGCGCGGGCGTGGTGTGGTCGTCGACGAACCATCCGTGGTCGCGGTTAACAAAGTCACCGGCGAAGTCATCGCCTTCGGCAATGAAGCTCATAAGATGCAGGGCCGCGAAGCTCGCGACGTGACTGTCATCGCTCCGCTCGTCGACGGCGTTGTGGCCGACTTCGAGCGAACGCGTTTGATGCTCGATCACTTCGTTCGCGAAGCGCGCAGTGGTCTGTCGCATTTCAGTCGCCGCGCGATCATGAGCGTGATCTCTGAAGTGACGCAGGTTGAGCAACGCGCGCTTCTGGCCGCAGCGGAAGAGGCGCGTATCAGTCGCGTCTACATGATCGAAGAAGGCCAGGCAGCCGCGATCGGAGCGGGTGTGGCGCTCGGCGACGAACATGCCGCGGCTGTCGTGGACATTGGCGGTGGCACAACGAACGTGGCCGCGATCATCAGTGGCTCGATCATCGCTTCACGCGCGGAACGAATCGGCAGTGGCGACATCGATCTCGCGATCATGGACCGTTTGCGTCGTCACCGCGGCTTGACGATCGGCGTGCAAACAGCGGAGCGATTGAAACTGGAGCTCAGTTCCGCGATCGAGCCTGAAGATCCAAACAAAAAGATCAACGTGCGCGGGCGCGACGTGCAAACCGGCAGTCCGGGTGCAGTCGACATCACGGCTGCTGAAGTTCACGCGATTACGATGCCGATCATTCGCCGCATCGCCGAAGAAGTGCGCATGATGCTGACGGAGCTTGCGCCAGAAGTTGCCGGCGATGTTTACGAACGCGGGTTGATAATGACCGGCGGCGGCGCGCTGTTGGAAGGTCTGTCGCAATACCTGCAAAGAGAGCTCGATCTCGTGGTTAAGGTTGCTGACGATCCGCGCTTTGCGATCGTGCGCGGCTTGGCCCAACTTTACGATGAGCCGCTGTTGCTGCGCCGTGTCGCGCGTACCGAGCCACATCTGCTGATGGATACCGAAGCCACGGCCTTCGAGACCTAAGCCACAAAGAGGTGCCATCGCCACCGGAAATACGCGAGTGAGTTTTAAAGACTTCTATAAACGGCAAATCACCGTAGCGCACATCTACGGAATTCCGGTGCGCTTTGATTACCGCTGGTTTGTGGTCTTTCTTTTAAGCGTCTGGCTGATCGCGGTTAATCTCACGCGCGGTGGAATGTTTGTTGGTTCGTATCGGCTTCAGGCCGTGAGCACTACGACCGCATGGATTCTCGGCGTAGTCACAACGCTTGGTCTTTTTCTTTCCGTGCTGGTCCACGAGCTCTCGCACGCGTTCATGGCGCGCGCCGAAGGAATCGAGATCGAAGAGATCGTTTTGCACCCGTTCGGTGGACTCGCACGGTTACGCAAAGAACCGGAAAGCCCGGGCGCGGAATTCAGGATTGCCATTGCCGGACCGGCAGCGAGTTTCTTTATCGGCGCCATCACGTTTGTACTGCTGCTGCCCGCGATGCGTTCCGGCTTCACGATCATCGCGGGAGTGCTACTGCTCCTCAGCGCGGGCAACATCCTGCTCGCAATCTTTAACCTGTTTCCCGGTTATCCGCTGGACGGCGGCCGCGTGATGCGCGCGATTCTCTGGCACCGCACCGGCGACATTCGTCAGGCGACGCGGTTGGCGGGCATCTGCGGCATGTTGATCGCCGCGATCCTGATCATCTTCGGCGTCTACATGGCGATCGCGCCGAATTTCCGTTCCTACTTCATGGGCTTCTGGTCGGTGCTGGTCGGTGTTTTTCTTTTCGACGCGGCCTACAGCGTCGTGAAACACGTGCGGGTTCGCTTGCAGAACATCGTTCGCGAAGCGATGTCGGCGCCGTTCTCGATCGAGCCCGATTTGTTGATCAGTAGCTTGATCGATTCGGTTCTGCCAATGCACCGCCAGGTTGCTTTTCCGGTCGCGCACGACCGGCGGTTGCATGGAATGTTGTCCCTGGAAGACTTGAAATCCTTACCGCGCGAACGCTGGCACCTAACACGCGCGCGCGATGTGATGCGGCCGATCGCGCCGCGATTCTTTGTCGAACCCAACGCCACGCTCGATTACGCTCGCGAACTGATGAAACGCAACGGCATCGGCTCCCTCGCAGTAGTTGGCAACAACGGCGAACTGGTCGGCTTCCTGCAAACGGGCACATTCAAACGTAAAAAACGCTCAAGACCGTCCGCAGATTAGGCTGAGAAAGCAGCGCCGTAAAGCAATAAACAAACT
>DATNJO010000493.1:0-4028 GCA_035603895.1 Pyrinomonadaceae bacterium | reverse complement strand
CAACGAAGCAGCAGACATTGTAGTTCCCCTTAGTGGTAAACGCGCAAGACCGTGCCACAAAAAGGCACAAGAAGCACAAAGAATTTTGTGAACCCGTTTTGTGCGTCCTGTGGTTTTTGTGGAGAAAACGCCTGCAAGTTGATCAGCTCGCAGGCGTTTTCTTGTTTCGAAGTTTTTAAGAATTTAACTTCCGCTGGATTTGGCGCGGCTCCTGCTCGTGCCGGTCTCGCCTGACGAACCGGTTGAACTTCCGCTCGTGCCGGTATCGCTGGTCGCGCTGCCGGTTCCCGTTCCTGTGCTGCCCATTGAGCTTCCGGTTCCGGTTGCACCAGTGCCGGTAGAAGTTCCTGTTCCAGTGGCGCCTGCGCCCATCGATGTGCCTGTTGTTCCCGAAGAGCCGTAGCCTGTCGAGCCATAGCCAGTCGTACCCGTACTGCTACCGCCTGCTTCCGCGGAACCCATCGTGCTTCCCGTCGCTGCGCTTGAGCCGGTCTGATTGTACGTACCCATACTGCCGCCTTGCTTGATGCGCAGCCGGTTCTCGACGTTACTCACACCAGACACGGATTCAGCAAGTTCTTCCGCGCGGCGTTTTTCGCGACGGTTGTTGACGGTTCCAACAAGCATGACTTCGGCATTAGTCACCATCACCTCGACGTCGGAAGCGTCGAGCATGTAGTCGTAACCTAGCCGATCGTTTACGTCTTCCTTGATGCGTTCGTCAGACCGCTTGTAGTTTTTTGTACCACGTCCGCGGCGTTGTTCGTCCATGCGGCGACGGCGCTCTGCATCTTCATCGCCAAACCACGAAGCGACTGCGTCTGAGGCACGATCCCACCAGCCGCGTTCCTGGCCTCCCTGACCGCGTTCATCCCAACCTCGTTCTTCGTCGCCTCCGTAACGGCTGCCCCAGCCACGTCCTTCTGTTCCGCCGTAGCTGCCGCGATCGTAATCGTAGCTTCGTCCGCGTTCGTCGTAACTCTGGCTGGACCGCATGCTCGACGGGTAGTTGTTGTATCTCTGCGCCGACTCGTTGTAACTGCCGGATTCGCCCGAACTACGTCCGTAGCCGCGTGATGACTCGCCGTAATCCTGCCCGGAGCTACCATAACCGCCGCGTCCGTAACCGCGTTCGGACGACTCGCCATAACCGCGTCCGCCGCCCTGGTTGTAACTGCTGCGTCCTGATGTCTCGCCGTAACTGCGACCGTAATCCGATTGACCGTAATCGCGTCCCCAATCCCGGGACGACTGACCGTAACCACTACGATCGGATGATTCACCGTAGCCACGATTGGACGACTCACCATAATCGCGTCCGGAACTGCTCATCGACTGGTTATATCCTCCGCGGCCATAGCCACCCATGTAGCCACCGTATCGCTGATCGCGATCCTCGACGTCATCGCGCTCTCGTTCCCATTCGTTACCACGGTAACGTTGGCGCGACTCGTAATCGCTACCTGAGCTTGATTGAGATCTACCACCGCCATACATGCGGTCCCGGCCGCGTCCTCCGCGCTCGCGTTCGTCGTCATCCTCGTATCGATAACGTTCCTGAGACCGCCCGCCCCCGGAGCGACCGTAGTCTGATTCCGAGCGACGGCCATAATTCTGGCCTCCACGATCGTTATTGCGATCGTTGTACCTCGTTGACATATCTGTTCTCCTTTCCCCTGCTCGTCGTTGATTCCTTAACCCGGTTTGAATTCATTGCGTAGGAGTGCGGGAATCCTATGAAAAGCATTGCGATTTAATGCTCGCAGTAGCTCTTCACAAAGCTGTCTCCGAAGTGCAACGTAGTTTGCACGCTTCGCGTGACTTCTTCTCTGCGTCTCTGTGTCTCAGTGTTGATTATTCCAAGCAACATTGAACCACGGAGGCACAGAGACACAGAGAAGAGTACTTTTCGAACAACGCAGCGTGTAACCTTCACCCTTCGAACAGGTGAGTGCCGTGCGTGATCGCCCCGCTGGCGCGGAGCGCTGCCGCAACGTGCACGGCTTCAGACAACTCGGTTTCAGTTACGCCCGCTTCGATCGCTTGTTTGCGATGTATCTCGATGCAGTAGGGGCATTGAGTCGTGAGCGCGACAGCGATCGCCATGAGCTCTTTGTACTTCTTCGGAATGGCTCCATCGGAAAGCGCGAGTTTGCCAATGTGACCAAGCTTACTGATGTTTGATAGTGAATAGAGGCAAAGCTCGTCGCTACAGTTAAAGCTCGTGGTTGAGGATGCGAACGAGTTTTGAGGTGTCGATGTTGCCGCCGGATACGATGCAGACGATCTTGCCAGAGCCTGCTTTGCCGGAGAGAGCACAGGCGACAGGGCAGGCGCCGGCGCCTTCGGCGACGATGTGGTTATGGGTGATGAGAAGGCGCAGTGCGCCAGCGACGCTGTTGAGATCGGCGACCAGAGAGCCGTCGATTAGTTTTTTTGCGCGTTCGAACATTTGCGGGAAAACGGCTTTGGCGCCGATGCCGTCGACCCACGAGGGTTGATATTCGACTTCAGTAGGAGTGCCGGCGGAAAGCGATGCTGAGAGTGGGGCTGCGGTTTCGACTTCGGCCGCGAATATCTTGCACTGCGGCCGCAGCTCACGAATTACCGAAGCGATGCCACACGTCAGACCACCACCGCCCCACGGAATCACAACCGCATCCACATCCAGCAGGTCTTCCAAAATCTCCAGCGCGATCGTGCCGTTGCCGGCCATCACATCAGGATCGTCAAACGCGTGAATAAACGTTCCTTCAACACCCGGAAACGATCGTTCTTCAAACGCGCGCCACCAGTCAGCAAACGAAACCTTGATCACACGCCCGCCCAGCCGTTCGATCGCCTTGATCTTCGTCTCCGGAGCGGTCTCAGGCGCGATGACCGTACACGGAATCCCGAGCGAACGCGCACACCACGCTACACCCTGGGCCATGTTTCCCGCCGACGCCGTCACCATCCCACGCGCCAACTTCTCGGGTGACAAACGCGCCATCGCGTTCGCAGCACCACGGATCTTGAACGAACCAATCGGTTGCAGGTTTTCGAGCTTGAGATAAATCTCCGTCGGCGCGGAGTCAGCGTTGAAACGAACGAGCGGCGTGCGAATCGCATAATTCGCAACTACCGATCGCGCTTCGTGAATTGCAGCTAGAGAAATCACTTGGCCCATGATGGCTCAAACCCGGTCCATGACAGGACCATCCCTTTTGAAATCCTCACTTAGGTTATAAAGTAACGCCATGGATTTGGTTAAAGAAATAAGGGAAACGCTCCGCGCGAATGCCTCGTCGCAATACCTTGCCGGCTTAGAGTCAGTGCTCGCCCATATCGAGATAGCGGAACGTTATCACCTGCGTGCCAAGAAAGAACGTGATGAACATCTATACACGGACGTAATCTATCGGACCAATCACGCCTTTGAGGGAATCCTCAAAGAAGCGTATCTCACCTTGGCAGAGAAACCGGCAGACAAGATCACTCCTTATGAGATCGAAGCCTACCTCCTGGAGAGTAATGTTCTGCGCAGCCGGGTAGTTGATCTGCTGAAGAACTATCGCCAAGAGTGGAGAAACCCGTCAACCCACGACCACAAGTTGTTCTTTTCGGAACAGGAATCGTTTCTGGCTATAGTCACGGTCAGTGCCTTCGTGAGCATTCTCCTCGATCAAATACTGGAGAAGTTAGCCTACATAAGAAAGTCGAAGGAACTTGACTCCGCTGCTATTCCAGCACGCGATCGTATCAAGAATTTTGAGAAACTTAGCTCGATCGACAAAGTACAAAGGATTCTTGCCTCATTTGCGGACCACTTTATAAAGAATTATTCCACGATGTCTGTGTACAGCATGAACACAGCGAACGCCCAAATGGCCGCCTTCATCAAGAAGGTCGCACCTGATATGAACGTCGAACTGGAACCAGAAATAACCTTGCCGTCGCAAAGAAAACTTCAGCTCGATTTACTGGTCCACGTAGGAACTGACAAGGTGGTAGTCGACACTCATGAGCCGGACCGCAATTACTACCCG
>DATNJO010000492.1:0-10095 GCA_035603895.1 Pyrinomonadaceae bacterium | reverse complement strand
GTTGTTTCCACCGCAGCCATGTTGGCGTTGATGCTGGTCCATATCGTGCAAGTAGTTTTCTTCAATGCCCGCTAACAATCAATACATCATCGTTCGCCAGGACCTGGGTGTAGATCCGATCACGATCATTAGTGACGGACTGCTGATTGGCCGGCTGATCGAGTGTGAACTGTTGCTGAATCATCCGTCGGTGTCGCGGGTGCAGGCGGGCATCAAGCAGTTTGACAACGCGTATTACGTCTTCTCGTTGCGGCCGAAGAATCCGGTCATTCTCAACGGCAAACCGGTTGAGGATAACGAAGCACTCGGCGGCGGCGACATCATCGAAGTTGGACCATTTCAGCTTGAGCTCGACGCGACTGAAGATGGATTGGTCATCCGGGTTGAGATGACGATTGGCGAGCGGGCTTCGGAGATCGACCTGAGCGATCCGGGTTTCAGTACAGACAACCTGGTTGCGCCGGTAGAAGGAAAGACGAAGAAGCCGCGGCCTGCGCCGATCGCTGGGACAAAAGCACTCGATATTTTCTGGGACCGGCGAATGCGCGAGGTGGGGAAGATGGTGCGGCCGTCGCCGCTGTTTCCGAAGTCGGGAAGACGAAGTGGTAAAGCGCAGTTCAACTGGACACCGACGACTGATTTGGTGTCGCGCTGGCCGGCGGCGATTTTCACGTGGGCTTTTATCATTGTCGGTGCGAGTTCGGTTGCGGCGGCTTACTGGTATACAAACGCGTTCTCGCCTGGTCCATTGTCGCGCGCGCATGCTTCCTCGGAGATGGCGCTTTCGCCGCCGATTGCTGTTGCGGCCGATGGTGGTTCGTGTACGTCGTGTCACGCGCTGAAGGGCAGCATGGATGAGCGTTGTGCTGCGTGTCATCAGACCGAAGCGTTTAAAGCGACGGTGATTAAGCCGCACGTTGCGGCAGGAATTGGTTGTGCTTCGTGTCACGCGGAACACAAGGGGTTCGAGTTTGACGCGACCGATGCAGCACTGGCGACGTGTACGAGCTGTCACAACGACGCCAATCACGAACTCTACAACGGCCGCCGCGTTGGGACGCCGCATGACGGAACGTTTGGTTATCCGGTGGTGAATGGTGGGTGGAGTGCGAAGTCGATCAACGATGAGGAGTGGGAGCTGAGGAAGCTCGCTGTCGTTCGATTGCCGACTGATTCAGATCAAAAGTGGCGCAGCAATCAGTTTCACGCGCTGCACGATCAGCGAGTGAAAGTTGTTGCGGGCATTAAAGGAAACGCTGAAGGCCGGCTGTCCTGCAACAGTTGTCATCAATCCTTCGACCCTCTCGACCGCACCACACCCCGGACCACCTGCGCTGCCTGCCACAACACTGCGGACGCCAAACCAAACTGCACCTCCTGCCACGTCCAACACATCCACGACACGCGTAAACCACAGATTTCACAGATTACAGAAAGGTAAATCGGCGAAATCTGTGGATGGTTTTAACCGGCTGGTTTGTGACAAGGCAGGCAGTCGTTGGAGCCGGGGACTTTGCCTTTGAGGGCAGGGCGCGCGGCGATTGCTTTGTCGTGACAGATATTGCAGTTCAGGTGATAGGCGACTTCGTTGGTTAATTTCGTCGGCGCGGGTTTGTCGGCGTATTGAACCGACGGCATCGGGGCGCTGTCGTCTCCCGCCTGCAAGTGACAAACGCGGCAACTCTTTACCGCCTTCGCATCCGCAGCAGCGAGACTCTCCGCCGTCAAGACCACTTCACGTTCCGAGGTCTTCAAGGGCGCCTTCAAACTCGCGGCCGGCTGGTCCGTGTGATGACACTCGACACACGTCAGAACGCTCTGTCCGTCCGCGCTGTATTTCTTCAGCGCGTGGTTCTCGTGATTGAAAGGAACCTCAGCGTACTTGTCTGACTGGCTGTCCTTCGCCAGCACGACTTCCTTCGGTTGGACCTTGCTTTGTTTCTCCTGGACGACAACCGTGAAACAGCCGAGCGCCAGCAGCATGATTAGGAGCGTCTTCATAGTCTGCGAATCTTAATTACCCGCTTCCACGGGTGTCAAACTTTTTTGTTTCAGGCCACGAAGGGGCACAAGAAAGAACTGCGAATGCTTTTGTGCCTCTTTGTGGCTCAAATAGGCATACGGAAAGTTGGACCGGAGTGGCAGCGCTTGCAGTCGTCGAAGCCGAGATCGCCGCCGAAGGTCCGGCGGCCGTTATGACAGGCCGCGCAGGTTTGGCCGCGCGTGGTGTTGAAATGTTGGGCAGCGTTGGTTGAACTGACCTGCCGCGTTTGCGACGCGCCCGCGGTGACTTTGTGGCAGTCAGCGCAAGCGAGTCGCTGACGTGTGCCATGTTCCGCGTGACTGAAAGCGTAACGAAAGGCGAGGGCGCTTGTGCTTGTCGGGCGATAAGGTTTCTGATCGTGACACACACCGCACGAACCAATCTCGCGGCCGGAATTCGATTTACTCGTGGGCGTGTGGCAAGTGTAGCAGTTGTTATGCGCTGCGAGATTTGCGGGGATCGATAACCCTGCGCGGCGGTTCACCGGTGAGTTATGACAACCAGCGCAGCCAGCCTGCGGACGCGCCGCGCCGGTCATGTGTTGTGCGTGATCGAATTTCACGTTGAACGTTTCGTTGAAGCTTGCGGGAAAACTCTTCAGCGGCGGATTGCTGCTCTTCGTGTCGGTATGGCAGATCACGCACATCGCTATCGTGGGTGTAGTGAACTGGCCGCGATGGCAGTCGGTGCAGGCTTTGTGACCGGGAAACCGAGGCGTCGCTGAGTTATCGGTGCGTTCGTGACACGACGTGCAGGCGAGCGGGCGATGACGTGCGCTCGTGTGGAGAAACTTTGAGTAGTCAGTTTCGGGACCTTGGGTCGTAAAGGCCACGGATGAAAACAGAAACCACAGACTAAGCAGAGCAAATTTAATCATTTAATGGCGCTCCGCTTGAGTGGGGGACGTTGGGCGATCAGGTAGTGACTCGCTGGTGCGTCGAGTTTGCCGATGTTTGAAGTGTGGCAATAGACGCAGGTGAACGCGCGGTTCTTATCGAGCGCTGCTAACTCCGTGTTTAGATCCTGGCGCAGTCCGTCTTTGTTGTGACATTCAGTGCACGACGTGATCGGCACGTCGGGTTTTAGGCCGCGCAGTGTGGCTGATTTAGTGATGTTGATATGACACGTCGTGCATTCCGCGATGTGCTGTTTCTTCTCGCCGCCGCCGTCGTGCATGAATTTGAGCGAGATTCTTGTGGGCATTGTTGCGGCGATGTACGGCGTCGCGAGTTTGTGGCAGCCGTTGCAGTTAGTCGCCACGGGCTCTTGCGACTTCCAGTGACAGTTAAAACACGAAGAGTGATCGGTTGGAACTGCTTTGAAGGTCGCGGCTGGTGGTGCGTACGCGTCGAGCCAACCACCGGATGGCGTAGCGATCGGGGTTGCTTGTGCGTGGCAGATGGTGCAGTTATTAAAGTTCTGCGGTGGCAGCGCGTGGGCCAGAAGTTTTGAGCGCCACGGATTGAGCTGCCGTAACGCGATCACGTCCTGATGCCGATCGTGCGGAAACTCGATTGTGAATTGAAGGTTGAACGCGGGATTACGGAAAGCGTAACGCGCTTCGTCACGCGGCGACGTTTTTACGTGACAGACTGAACAGATTGGCGGCCGCGCGCCGCGAAAGAATTGCGGGCGATGGCAACTGACGCAGGCGTCGTGGTCGGGGTAGTCAGTTATGTCTGGGAAAGCAGAGGTTTTGGTCCAGTCTTTGGTGGGGGTCTTATGGCAAGTGTTACAGGCTGATTTGTGTTTGGGTGTTGAGTGGGAGAATTTTGTGTAGTCGACCGCGGCATAGGTTGGCCACAGACAGACACAGATGAACACGAACGCTTTAAGGATTGTGTTCATTGGCATGGCGGCGCTGGCTTTTCGATCGCGACGCACTTGACCAAACGGTCTTTGCGGTTGGAGATCAAATAGGCTTTTTCGCTGGCTAGATCGTCGGGTTTAATTTGCAGTTCGCAGTTCCAGGTCGCGAGCGATTGGCCCAACTCGGTTGGGATTAGATTGGTGATGACGTAGGCGCCTGGCGTCAGATCTGTAAATAAGGCAGTGCCGTTGCGATCCGTCATGACGGATTGAACGGTGCCTGACGCCTGTGCTTGTTTGAGCAACGCGTCGATCGCGCCTTTGCGGTCTCGATAGAAGCCGTCGCGCAAGTTCGGCGACAGGTTTGTCGTCAGCCATTTGCGTGCCGTTGCGGCGTTGCCGAACTCCTTTTCACTCGCAGTAAACGCGGTCGCAAACTCAGGCACGGCTTTTGGACCAGCTATAGAATCCTGTTCGACGTCGCGGCAGTAAACCGATTCGCAATCAGTTTCCTTTAACCACTCGATTAAAGCCGCGCTCGCGCCGTTTTTTGTGTAGTAGCAATCACGCGTGACGAGCGGCTGGCGTTCGATCGCGTCTACCAGCGCGCGGTTTTGTTCGAGCGAACCATGAATCAGAAAAAATCGTTTGCGCGCGAGACCACGCGAAGACGCTGAATCGTTTAACTTCACACGTGCACGCAGACGCACTACACCGGACTGCGGTGTGTTCTGAGTTTGTGAGTGACCGATTGCTATCGGCAATGCCAGCAGCAACGCGATCAACACGAGTAATAAGCGAGTCATTCGTTTACAGATTCGGACTGCGAGGAAACTTCAAAAACGGTAGACGTACGCCGCGCACAAAAAATTGATCCGAACGAACACCAACCGGCGGTGAAAAACCATTCGCGCCCGCGGCGGCGATCAAATCATCCTGATCGATGCCGTCACCACTGATCCCGATCGCGCCAACGAGCACGCCGTTTTTATAAAGCGGGATGCTGCCTGCGAAGATCTGAATGCCATTCGGCAAACCGGGAATCGAAGTGCATGAAGCAACCGGTCCGGCCAGAGCGGCGAGAAAGTTTGTGCGCACAAGATCCAACTGGAGGCCAACATTGAACGGGCTCCAGTTTTCAATCGACGTACTGAATGGACCAGCCGGACTGTTGTCGATGCCGTCAGGGAAAAACGGCCGGTGCAAAAATCCCACCGCTCGATCGCTAAACGCGATCGCACCATCGAGCCGCACGCCGTCGGCAATCGCGCGATCGACATAAGCACCAAACCCTGCTCCACGTAAAACACTCGCCGCATTGGCACTGGAAAAGAAAGCGGCGGTACGTGCCTTTTGCACCGCGACATCAAAACCAAACACCGGCGCATCCTGTTGACGAAAGACACCAAGCACGACGCCCGCAGTATCAACCACGGCAATCGTCACACGCGCGTTGCTGCCGAGCGGTTGTCGAATCGCGGCGCGCGTGATGTTTGCTTGCTGCGCTGCGCGCGTGATGATTGTCTGCACTTCCGCAGCGGTCAATCCATTTGCGCCGGGCGTAGTGCCGGCGATGAAGGGAAAGAAGCGCGGGCTCACTTCACCTGAAATCCCACCCACAACTTGCGGAACAAATTCTGATGCGGGCGCCGCGGAAACCACCGAACCAACGATACTCGCGACTGTACTCGGCACCAGCGGCGTCGTGATGTTTGTAAACGGAAGCCTGATGCCGTCGACCAGAATGGTGTCGCCACGAATCCCCGCAGGCGCTTCAAATCCACGAATCGCGGATGCGGCGATCACTTCTTCAAACGGCTGATCGTTGTCAGTCGGATCGCGATCGACCGTGTACAGCCCGTCACCTTCGATGCCGATACCACCGGCCGGTAGCCCATCTTTGTAAATCGGCAATCCACCCGGATCGGCCGAAAGACCGAGGCGCGCTGACGGTTTCTTGATGTCGCTGCACGGCAGAGAAGAGAACTGCACGCCATAAAGTGGTCCACCCGCGCGGAAACTGATCCGTGGCGGAAAATGTTCCTGGATGATGAAGCCTGCTGTGCGCGTCGAGAATGCGTTGCCGGTCGTACTGAAGAACGCTGCGGTTGCGGCTTTCGCAGTTGCTGCTTCTGATGCGGGCGCGATGGTGCCTTCGAGTCCTTGACCCGCCGTGCCGACGCTGCGAATGGTCGTCGTGGCAGGCGCACCGCTCATTGCAAAGAATCCGAGAATGTTTGCTTCACGATCGGTGACGACGATCGTTACCGCTTTGCCGAGAGACGCTGCGGCAGACGCGGCTTGCTGGAGGATCGTTTGTACGTCGGTGGAAGTTAAGTTGGTGGTGATCGATGCTGGTGGATTGGGTGTTGCCGGCAGACCGGGCGTTGGAACGGCGTTCAGGTCGTCAGGTGGTCCACCACCGACCTGGCCGATGCCCACGCGCACTCGATTACTGACCACGTCGCGGTACTTGATCCTGACGAGAACGTCGCCTTCCTCGGGAAGATCCGGGGAAAGGCGGATGACGATAGATGAAGCCCAGGGCTGATTTGGAACCGGGCCGACGTGCTCGACCGTTAGCAGATAAAGATTGTGGTCTGCGTCTTCAGCGTCGGCAGATAAAATTTCGTTGGACGGAAGGTTCATCGCAAACAGCATGATGCGGGTTGCGGAATCTGAACCAAAGCTGATCTCGGCGGTGGTTTTGAATGGTTCGCGGCGGCGCGCGACGGAATCGAACGCGATGGCCCGAGTTGAATCCGCGTGACTGATCAGGACCGGACGCGTTTGCGCATGGCCCTCAATGGCAGTGAGCACGCATGCGCAGAAGATCAGTCGTCGCCACATTGGCGCACAATGTACCACAGATTTTTTCTGCCGAATCCGTGAAATCTGTGGTAAAAAGCCAGCCGCGTGATCATATTACTGATCGTAGCGACCTGCTTTTTACAGACGACTGGCCGCCTTCAGGGTGTGGTTCGCACTCAAGATGGTGCCGCAGTTCCCAATGCCGTCGTCGTTATTACCAATCAAGTCACCCGCGAAACAAGACGAATCAGGACCAACGCAGACGGCAGTTACTCTGTAAAACTCCCTGCGGGGGCGTATCGCATCACGTTGGACCAGCCGCACATGGCGGCGTTCGACAAAGACAAGAACTATGGTGATTACGCGATCGTGCGCGGCGACACACTGGAGAACGTGATCGTTGAGCCGAGTAAAGAGATTAACCTTGAGATCCGCACGGTTGAGGTTAAAGGGGAGGATAAATTAAACGAAAGAGAAACACCGGATCGATGGCGGATTACGTTTCCTGAATACGATCGGTACGGCGATCGAGGCGCGCGCGGGCGTGATATTCCGTTCAAGCGAGGCCGGTGGTGGGATCCCTACAACCAGAACGTGCTCAAGGGCGACTACCCGATCAAGGGCGACAAGCTGTTCATGATTCTGACGGCGGTCAGTGCGACAAATGTCGAACAGCGGCGCGCGCCCACACCGTCTGGCGTCAGCAGCGTCAATCCAATCAGCGGTGAGTTCTTCGGACGTCCTGAACAATTTGCGGCCGCCGAGACTTTGCAGTTCAGTTTCGAACTCTTTCACGGAGATACGACTTTCAAACCTCGCGATTGGGCCATCAAGTTTTCCCCGACGTTCAGCGTGCCCAATTATCTCGACGCGCGTGAGAATGGCGTCGTCAACATCGACGTGCGGCGCGGAACCAATCGCACCGACTGGCACGCGTCGCTCGAAGAAGCGTTCGGCGAAGTGAAGCTCTTCGACGTGAATGCGAATTACGATTTCGTTTCCGTGCGCACGGGTATTCAGCCGTTTGTTTCCGATTTCCGCGGGTTCATCTTCTCTGACAACAATCTCGGCGCGCGTGTGTTTGGCTCCGCCGACAACAATCGCGTGCAGTTCAACGCCGCGTACTTCTCGATGCTCGAGAAGGACACGAACAGCGGTTTGAATCGCTTCGACACGCGCCACCAAAACGTCTACATCGCAAACATCTTTCGGCGGATTTCATTCGCAAGGGATACACGATTCAGGGGAGTTTTCACTATAACGACGATCGGCGCGGTGTTGAGTTCGATCGTAACGGTTTTCTGGTGCGGCCCGCGCCGATCGGCGATGTGCGGCCGCACGCCGTGAAAGTTGGTTATCTAGGTTTTAGTGGCGATGGACATCTCGGGCGTTTGAATCTTTCGCACTCATACTACTTTGCGTTTGGTCACGACGAGCACAATCCGATTGCGGGACGAAGAGTCGAAGTGCGATCGAACTTCGCAGCGGCGGAACTTTCGATCGATAAGGACTACCTGCGATTCAAGGGCTCGTTTTTGTGGGCACAGGGAGATGCGAATCCGACGGATGACAGAGCTAATGGGTTTGATGCGATCTTCGACGATCCGAATTTCGCTGGTGGTCAGTTTTCGTTTTGGGTGCGCAATGGAATTCGTTTGACGCAGACTGGCGTCGGGTTGGTCCAACCGAACAGTCTGTTGCCGAGTTTGCGCAGCAGCAAGATTCAGGGGCAGGCGAATTTTGTCAATCCGGGGCTTTTTCTTTACAACGGCGGCGTTGATGTTGAACTGACGCAGCGGATCAAGGCAGTTGTGAATGTGAACTATCTGCGCTTTCATCGCACCGAGCCGTTAGAGTTGGTGTTGTTTCAGAATCGAATCCGGCACGATATTGGTTTCGATTACAGTTTGGGTGTTGCTTATCGACCGTTTCTCATTAACAACTTCACGCTGACATTCGGCGCATCGGCGTTACAAACAGGGCGCGGCTTCAGAGACATCTTTACCGACGCCTCGCGCAACTGCCCGCCGGGTGTTGAAGACTTCTGTCAGCCGGATGTGATTAGTCCGAACAGAGCGCTTTATTCGTTATTCGCGCAAATGAAGCTGGTGTTTTAACCTCACTGTAGAAAAGGAGAAGCTGTGAATCCTCACATTAACAGTCTTACACATGAGACTATCGGGGCGGCGATCGATGTTCACCGTCACCTTGGACCAGGGTTGCTAGAATCGGCATATCGGGAGTGTTTATGCCATGAGCTACGGTTGCGCGGCGTTGATTTCCGACGGGAACTTAATCTGCCTGTGCACTACAAGGGCATCAAACTCGATTGCGGCTATCGCGTGGATGTTTTAGTCGAGAACCTTGTACTCGTGGAATTGAAAGCAGTTCGATTTTTGACTCCGGTTCATGAAGCCCAATTGCTCACCTATCTTCGCCTCGGAGGTTGGATAGTAGGCTTATTGATCAACTTCCATGTTCCGGTGTTGAAGGACGGAATACGTAGACGAATTCTTTAAAGGTTTTCTCTGTGTCTCTGTGACTCTGTGGTTAAACCACCGAGACACAGAGGCACAGAGAAGAAATGATGACTCGAACTATCTCAGGGCTGTTCCTCATGGTTCTCGGCGCGATTGTGTTCGCGTCGTGGCATACGTCTGCGGCCGAACAGACTCAAGCGCCGCAGGTGAAGGTCGAGGGGTGTGTGTCGTGTCACGGGATGATTGAGCCGATGCACAAGTACGGCACGACTGAGACGTTCGAGAAACTCGAGGATGGGAAGGATGCGGTCGGGTTGAGTTGCACGGCGTGTCACGGTGGGAATCCGGCGGCGAAGTTGAAGGAAGAAGCGCACGTGAAGCCGAAGTTTCCGGAGGAGTGGCGGCGAGCGGGGAATTACAGCGGCGCGAATCCGGAGCGGTCCAACACGCTTTTGAATCGCGAGAGTTGGGAGTTTGTGAGGTTCGTCAATCCTGGCGATCTGCGCGTGGCGGCGAAGACGTGCGGCAGTGCGGCGTGTCATCAGATCGAGTCGAAGAACGTGGCGCGCAGCATGATGACGCACGGCGCGATGTTGTGGGGCGCGGCGCTTTATAACAACGGCAGTTTTCATCTGAAGGATCCGCGGTTTGGTGAGAGCTACAGTGAAGCGGGAAGGCCGCAGACCTTGTTAGCGACGGATGTCACGGACGAAGAGCGGAGATCGAAAGGGTTGTTGAGTGTGTTGGATCCGATCCCGCGTTGGGAGATTTCGCAACCGGGTAATGTGCTGCGTGTATTTGAACGCGGTGGACGGCGACGGCTCGAAGTCGGGCTGCCTGATAAAGAAGAAGATCCGGGCAAACCGGACAAGGGATTGAGCGCGCGTGGATTCGGCACGGCGAACCGAACAGATCCGGTGTTCCTGGGTTTGCAGAAGACGCGTTTATTGG
>DATNJO010000491.1:0-12350 GCA_035603895.1 Pyrinomonadaceae bacterium | reverse complement strand
CTCCACCATCAAGATTCAACTATTTACGGTGCGAACTCTTCGCGTTGATTTTGTTGCCGCGCCATAGGCCATGAAGGTTGCGGCCATGCAGTTCTCCGAAACATTGTTCGGGCTGTTCGGTAATGCTAGGAAGACGTTAGGGGTCTCTTGGTTTTCAACTCTTACTCACTAATGAGTAAGTTTCTAACGTTTACGTTTGGGTTTGGGTTTGGGTTTCGCTTTAGCTTTAAGCTTCGGTTTCCGTTCGGGCATATGTTCTTCTATTGGCGTTATCTGTACGCCCAAAGAAATGGATGGCCCTCAAGATCTGTTTGGAACTCCGCTCGCTGCAGAATAACACCATCAGGATCTGAGTATTCATAGTAATTTGCTTCAGACAAGGAACTAGTGCTCACCTTGTGCCAACACTCTAACTCGAAGCTTATTGATGAAATGAGTTTAGGTCCGGTCTCTGACTGAACTTGCAACGCGCCTTTGGGAAGATGGGCAGTAACGAGATATCCAACCTTACTGCCGTCTAAGGGAACATTGGTAAGAATATTGGTCCTCACCAAGAGATTGAGGACATCGTAAGGAGACACAAATTTACCGTCGTAAACACGGATTAAGGCTCGGATGCTTCCTGATTCATCACGTCGAAATATGTATTCTTGTTGCGAGTTCTCGATTTCCGCTGAAATCGTTTTCAGAGTGAGGTGTAAACCGACCTTCGTTAGCAGGACTGATGAGGGCAGCCAACCTAGAATTTCTTCGTCCGTTATCTCTCTAAGGTTTCTCAGCTCGATCCCCTTTGTTCGAGCTGTAATCTTTGCTGGTTCAGAAAAGCCGGAAGACGACACAGCAATTGTCTTCGACGTCCCGATCTTTTCCTTTTTCGTCGCGAGTTGCTCAATCCAAGTATCATCCTGAACTGTACCACGTCGTCTAGATTCTAAGGTGATTAGAATTGACGCGGAGCCTATGTTGAGCCGAATCGAACCGTCCACTTCACGCAAACTCCCGGTGATAAGGTCAGGAATACGATCAGGCGAACGAACCACCGCCCCCTTGGGCGCTAGCGTCGATTCAATTCGCGCAACTAAGCGCTCAAACTGTTTCCATTCCGGGTAGTCCATGACGTACTACAACTCTAAGAGAAAACTGCAAGGCTCTCACCCCATACGCCCTGCGCGAACACACTCAGCAGTCGACTCTTGGCGGTTCGCGATTTTAGCACCAAGCGCGCCGCCCACAGGTCGAAACGCATTACTCATGGGCCATTGTAGTCTTTGACTTTGCACGACTGAACACCTCCACCAATAAATGGCGCGTCACTGTGCCGTTAGTTGGCCACCCTAAATGGCTCTGCTCCGACTAGTACATCCTGTCAATCAACAGCAAGCAAAGCATCGCCTTTAACGAAGTGCTGGAAGCGTATTTCCGGGACCATGAGAAACCACCGGCGACAGGCTCACAGAATTAGTTGCCTTATGATATAAGCGGCTTGTCTCCCCGCAACTCTCAACTTCACTTTCAGAAAGGGAAACTCTCATGTTACCGATTCTCACGCTTCTTCTAGCACTTACCTTTTCCATACCCGGCGATCTAGAAACGCCCGGAGCGCCAGCACCCGGCGACGTAGAGACACCGGGATCAAGTGTGGCCGGTGATCTACAGACCCCTGCCAACGCGATCGATCCACCGGATAATCAGGGCGGCGGTGGCGGTACCGGCTTGGGAAATTAACGTCTAGCGGCATTGGGCAAGCGCGTGAGGGCGCTAGGCGTGGTGGGCGGCAGACCTACAAGACCTGCCGCCCTTTCCTTGTTTACGGTTCGTCGCCGAGCTTCACCCAGTTATCATCACTGGCTGCGGTGCACCGCTTTCCTTTGGGGCAATACTCCATTTCCAAGACCGGATGAATTTCCCAGTTGTTGTGTCGTTTCAGCGGATGGCCCAATGAGTGTTCGGAATCAAACATAAGGATTCCAGTGATGCGTAACTTCTGGAATCCACCGCTAGCAGTAATGAGAGGCTGAAGGTTCGCTCTGGTAAGGTGCGGACTGTCAAGCCGTGGACGTGGAGCAAACTCGGCGGTGATCGAGTTCAATTCCCGGCGGTGAAGGGTCTCTTTTGCCGTCTCGCGCGGTTTAATTCGCAGCACCCGATCGACTAACACGATATGGTTGTCAGTGTCGGCAACGGACGTTAGCTTGCAGTTACAAGACTCACCACCGCCTTTCCGCGCCACGAGCGCATTAGCGACCACTACGATCTTGTTACCTTCGCCGAGTGCTTCTAACTTTTCGCGTGTGTCGCCAATCTTGTAACCGGGAACCGGATCGGACAGGTTCCTGATCTGCTGTAGGGTCATAGGCTCCGCTTCACCATCGAGCGAGCGGATGTTTTTCTGTCTGTTCAGATGCGGATCAAGCAATGGACCACAGCCGGTGTCGGGACAGTCGGTAATGTCGTTTAACTGTGCCGGACACGGTACTGAGATCTTTCCTGCGGGAGCTGGGTTTACATGGGCTTGCTGCGTGTTCCGTTGCGCCTCACTGGAAGAGAAAAGAACCGTGAGAGCAGCAACACAAAGAAGGGAAAGCAGGGTAAAGCGTTTCATGGTGTGAGTCTCCAGTAAGCGGGAGTGGGATAACGAGCCGCTTATACCACAACGCACTACGGTTTTGAATAGTAGATGAGCGGACTAGCGAAACTTTGATTTTCGAAGGCCCACCCCTCACACTCTCCATTGGGAGATAAAACCTCGTGATGAACCGCGATGAAGCCACGATAATCGGCAGGCAACACCTGTTGGAGCAAGCGACGGCTAAACAGGAGATCGTTAAAGAACTGAAAGACCGAACGCTAACCTCAAGCGTCTTATTGAAGTCGTTACCCAGCCGAAACGCGCCCACGAAAGCGTCGGGACAAATAAATCTCTCCAGGCAGCGCACGGCAGCTACTCAGCAAAGTCGAATTCTTGTAGACCACCAAAAACGGACCTGACGTGTTTTTCATAATCGTGTTGGTCCTTTGATACTTGTGAGATACCAAGCAGTTGGCCTAAATGTATGCGCAAGGCTTTCACACCAATCTCAGCGAGAAATTGATGTAGCCGTTTGTTTCGATCTCCGCTGGCGGCTTTTTTGCGCCACGATTAGTTGATGTATTTTCCCGTGGCTCTGCGCAAGCGGAACGTACACCTGATTAACCGTTAGGTGCTTGAACTTCCACGGATGATTTCTTTCTAACTTTGGGCGTCAGATGGCCCAGAGAGTTGTGTGGCCCAACCATTCCGGAATCAGCCTGAGGTTAACGTCGGCTTCCCAATAGATGGGTGGCTCAACTATTACGTAAGGTATGCACTGAGCACGTTTGTTCAGGCGACTCTGTTTGAGGCGGTGCGGAAAGCACCCTGGACGCTGCTCATGCCGAACACTGGCGAAGTCGTTCATGGGTGGCTTGCTGTTGCGAGTTGGCGGGTAGTTGGTTGGCCTGGGCACCGATCTTACGAACGTTCGTCATCGGTGAGTTGGTCGCACATCTCTTCGATCGTGATGAGCAGGGCACGCCCCGCACCCTCGCGGTCCCCCACAATACTCTCTACAAGTTATTAAGACATTTTAAGTGATTGAAACCTTATACCTCTGGCAACGCCAGAGGTATCGCTGCCGTTTAGAAATTGACTGATCTCGTTACGCGCTGCTTAGAAGTGTCCCTATCAATGCCTACTTCAAATTGTTGTGGAGACTAGCAAACCGATATTGCCTTTGATAAAGATTTCCAACTGACCGAGGAGTGAAGTTTCGGTTTCGCTTCTTAAGCCGATGTTTCCAACTGCGTTGGCTTCCGTCTCGTCAGTTCGTAAGCCGATGTTGCCTGCCATGGCCGAGGTTGAAAGGATGGTTATCAACGCGATTACGGTGAGTGCTGATCTTAGGTTTTTCATTGGGTGTCTCCGTGGTGAAGTAACTGTTTACTTGGAATTCGTGGCTTCAACCTTCTCATCGTGGTCGGTCAGTTGGTGGAAACCACTTTAACTATCAAATATCCGTCATACGTCGTTGTCTCTTCAAAGACTGTGCCACTACGCTCCTAACTTCGCTGATTATTGTTATCTCTTTAATATCAACGGTTAACGAGCAAACAGGTAACTGACGTCAAGATACCTATCACGACGGAAATATGGATGTTTGGTATTCACTCCGACGTAAAACCCAGGGATTCTTTGGAAAAATCGCAAAATACTCACGGCAACAGGTCTTTTCCAGAGTTGTATACAAAGAAACCGGTGGATAATAGATACCCACGCTCGGGGCTTTGCACAAAAAAGTAGCTGCTTGTTGATGTCTCTGTGCAACCTCCGTGTTCTCTGTGCCTCTGTGGTTAACTAACTCACGGTAATAACTCACCACAGAGACACAGAGAACACGGAGGTTGCACAGAGAAGAGCGATCTCGTGAGTTTTTGTGCAAAGCCCACGCTCGGCTTTGCACAAATACTGACAGCAGGTGGATCTCACGTGCTGCGTGAGTTTTTCCGGTTCCAGTTTCTCCCGTTATTAAAATATTAAAGGACGTTGGGCCACGCGCTGGATTTCTGTCGCTATCACCTAGCTCCCATGACGCTTCATCTTTAAGATACTGGATGTCTGGCGTATAAGGTATAAGTTCTGTTTCATCGTATCTTTGACGCACGATTGAGCCTATCTCATCCCATAAAAGAATAGCCTGTCGAAGCCACTGATTGGATGGAACAGATATATGAATGTGGTTTGAATCCCGTAAGGGAGGTGTTTAGACCCAGCTTGGTTTTGAGAAAGTCTATTTTTGACCGGCTCACCGGTTGACTGATCGTAACGTTTCCCATCTCTTTAAGCCATCCAACGATCCGGTTCCGAGTCCGAATGCTTTGCACGCCAATATTGTCAATCATTTACAAGAAATCCCCGGTTTCACCGTGTCTGGAAAGATCACGGAGACGAGCTAAACAGTCTCCAATATGCAGCGGTGGGGTCTCATTCAAACGGTGTTGGCCTGATAGTGTTTTTTCTAATCGTTTTATGCGCATGTGAAGAGTTGTGCGCTTGATACCCAGTCGGCGTGCTGCCTTTGTGACATCCCCACCAACTCGTCCAAGTTCTTGAATGTATACATCGAGTTCCTGACGTTTAGACAGATGACGTACGGATACTCCGCTGTTAGTCAGGCATCGCAGTCGGCTGGCAAGTATGATTTCCCGATGTTCGGCATATTGGGCGGAACCGTTGACTTCAAGATCTAGACTGACCTCTGCACTAGAAACGACATAGGTCCGAGGAGCATTGATAGCTAATCGCTCGATCACGTTTTCCAATTCTCTGACGTTTCCCGGCCAAGCGTAACTCTGCAGCACACTCACAGCTTCTGAATCAAAGCGAATTGTCCGGGCGAGTTTGCCGCTCTCAACAATTCTGTTTAGCAAAACATCAATAAGAAGCGGGAAATCGTCCAGCCGATCGCGCAAGGCAGGCGACCTAATGGGAAGAACGTTAACGCGGTAATACAGATCCTGACGAAACCTTCCTTCGGCAACGTCTCGCCTTAGGTCGCGATTCGTGGCCACGACTACTCGTGCATTGAAAACTATTTCTCTCGAGTCTTCCGATCCTACTGGGCGCACTTTGCGTTCCTGAAGCACACGTAATAAGCGTACCTGCATCGATGATGACATTTCTCCGAATTCATCTAAGAAGATAGTTCCCTGACCCGCTGACTCGAACATCCCTTTCTTGTAGCTGGTAGCGCCCGTGAAAGCGCCTTTGACATGGCCAAAGAGTTCAGACTCGAGCAATGATTCTGTGAGGGCTCCGCAATTAATAGCCTGGAATGGTTCGCGTCGGCGTTCACCTAATTCGTGAATCGAGCGCGCTATCAATTCTTTTCCTGTGCCTGATTCACCGATGATCAAAACAGTCGAACTACACTCAGCTGCTCTGAGAATTGATTTCTTGAGATCACTCATCACTTTCGACTGACCGCAGATCATGTGGTCGAGCTGCATAAGCCTAGCATGCTTATTTTCAACTCGCCCCCCGTGAAGCTCTACTGCATGAATGCGCTGGTGTTCCATTGTCGGTTCAAGTTGATTTGAACTCTCGTGTCCTAATTGCATTTGAGATACCTGGCCGTACTGGATGCATCGTGTATGCAAGGCACAACAGGTGTGTGTAACTTACAACACCCCTTCCCAAACGCTTTGAACTTACTCGTGAATAGGAATTCGCCTTTGTCAGCGGTCTGAATAAATCCACCTCGTTGTAGTTTCTGAACTCTAAAAAGAGCCCGATTGAAATGTCGAATACGCATGTGCAAAGAAGATGCCAGCTTATGCCGGTCCTTTCTTCAGGAGAAGCGCGTTCAATGGTAGAGGAAATAGATCATAAGCGGACTGAGTAGAGACGTGCCAAGCCTGAGTAAATGGCACGACAGATGCACAGTTGCCATGATTTGTGGAGTCCCGAACCGACTAGCTCCTTTCTCGAGTGGTAATTTATGAATGACCAAATTGATGAGCGAAAATTTGCAGCCGCTTTGTTCGAGCTAATTACATCGAACTCATCTCCGGATTGGTTCACCGAGCAAGAGCTCGCAATCTATTTGCGCTTAGTGAACAAGGACGGTAAACCAGTCACGGCTGGCATTAGGAGGTGGGTAGCACGTAATCCTCAAAATAATCCCCTACCTCGAAGGTATGTCGGCGACCTACCACGGTTTTATCGCCCAGACATAATTCGTTGGACCGAAGAAGAAACTAAGCGTCATAAGAATAAATTGAATGTTGATGTGGATCAGGAAAAAAGAGTAGTGACACCGTTCCACGTTCAAGAGGATAATGTCGGCGCTTTGACGGCTGCTGCGTCTTAAATCGAAAGGAGACACAGTGGCAATCTATAAACGCTGGAAAGGAAGAACGATTACGGCGGACCATCCTTACTGGAAACAAGCTCACTGGTCCGTTGAGTTCTGGTTAAGGGGAAAGCGAGTGTTTAAGGCGATTCCAGAAGCCAGAACTCAAGCACAAGCAGAGCGGGTTGAAATAAGGATGAAGGAAGACATCTACAACCGTAAATACGGAAACGGAAGAGCGGTAGGGCTTGCGAACTTTTTTGAGAGTAGCTACCTGCCTTGGTTAAAGGATGAATACCCATCATCACACCGTGATGCAGTATCAAGAGGAAAGTTGGTCAAGGACTTTTTTGGCGATCAGCCTTTGCAAGATATAGCGCCTCAGGACGTAAGACGCTTCAAGACTTCGCTCAAGAACGGAACGACGCCAAGAGGATTGTTACGCTCTGGGGCTACGGTTAATCGATACATTTACCTTTTGTCGGCAATCTGCGCACTAGCGATCGAGGAAGAAATCATGACATCGAATCCGTGTACGAAGATAGTTGACGAACCGGAGAAAGCAAGGGAGCGGTATTTAACATCGCACGAGGAGACGTGCTTGGCCCAGACCATGAAGGATGATCTGGCTTTTCTACGGTTCCCGTTCGAAATCTCGCTCCATACCGGTCTGCGGAAGAATATCGAACTGCTGAAGTTAAAAATTGAACATGTGAACTTCAGCTCACGTCCGGTTTTCTTTCCGGTTTACGGTGGGAGCGTCGAGATACCAAGCAACTGGCTTATCGTGGTCAAAGGTAAGAGGGGCAAGTATCGTTTGATCCCGATGAACAGTAAGGCGCGGACAATTTTGTTCCAAGCGGTAAAGGGTCGCGGCCTTGACGAGCTTGTCTTTGATAAGGATGCCAACGGAGTTAATGAGTACATGCTACGTTGGGGATTTGAGACAGCATGCAAGCGGGCTGGAATTCCATTTGGTGAAACCACACCCGGAGGGATTATCTGGCACGATCTGAGACGAACGTTTGCTACGCGATTGAGAGCGCATGGGGTTCACGAATACGACATTCAGGACCTCTTAGGCCATTCAAAGCCAGGAGTGACGACTGTCTATGCGCGGGCCACACACGCAGCGTTGGAAGCGGCCGTGGAAAAGTTGATCGAACCAATCGGTCAAGTGGTCGAGTTCGAGCGAAAGGCCGGATAGAGCAGTCCCTCATCTTTCCCTCATCGACATATCGACGTCACTATATTGGTGCTGTAGTGGAAAGAGGGAAGTCTTGGTAGAATTAGGGTTACGGACAACATGCCGGGGTGGCGGAATGGCAGACGCTGCGGACTTAAAATCCGTTGTCCGAAAGGACGTGCGGGTTCGACTCCCGCCCTCGGCACCATAAACGGAATTCAACAGCTACGGGCAGTGAGTGAATGAACACTAACTGCCCGTTTTCGTGTCTTGTGTGCCTATAGTGTGCGAACTCGGTGAAAGGTTAGAACCTCACGCCAAAATTCACTCGTCAATACGACAGCATTAAATCTTCAAGGTTGCCGGATTCGATCAACGGTTGACTTTACATCAGCACTTTTGGGGGACGTGGGTGTAATACCGTGTCGAGCAAGATAATCGTTGATGTGGTTGTTCAGATCAGCAGTTGGACAAGCTGCTCCTTTTACTCCTAGAGCATCACATCTAGCGTTAACTCGATCTCTAGCGAAATATCCGTAGTACACGAGCGCAACAGCCTTATCGTATGAGGAAAATTAGACCTCATCCTGTAAAAGGTCTCCAAAGCTTTCAAGTCGGTTTAGTAACGATGCCGCAAAGGCCGTCAATTCTTCCTTTTTGATGCCAGAATCGTTTTGACCTCGAAACTGCTTTCTACCAAACGTTCCCCAAGCAGTGGTCGAGCTGTCAATCAAGCGCTTTATGTCAAACCCAGTGGACTTTGAAACCTTTAGGATGATGTAAGTTCTCTCCACCTCCTTTGCGGGGAGAGCTTCACCGTTTGGCTTTTTTTTCGTCAGCATTAGTCGGTTGCCTTCCACGGAAAGTTCGGCCGTCTTAATACCTTGATAGTAGGCGTCTGTCTCTTTCTGTTTTGCGATCAAAACCAAGTAGTGTGGCTGCATCTTGCCATCCGCTACCACGTCAGTTATTTGAATTTGACCAGCTCACTCAATCGGATATTTGTCTCTACCAGCGTCAAAGAGCGTTTCCATTAGTCTAGTAGCAACTTTAGCGTAGCCGAGCCATGGCCCAGTCAGAATATCTGTTCCAGCTTCGGTTAGCGCGTTTTGCTCTTGCTCCAAAGCCTTAAAAACCTCGGTCAGACGCTTATCTCGATTCACTACGTAGCTTATGTTTATCTGCGCATCGTAGTCACCTGGAATCCTATCTACCAAAGCAACTCCAGTCTGAATTGGACGATCTATGAGCCTTCTGATGTCCACTTCTTGGTACAGCTTATTCACTGTCAGTTGTTTGCCACCACCGATCATGATGTTTTGTTTAAAGCTCCCTATTAGGGTGGAGTTTTGATTCAGGATGGTATCGATTAGTCCATCCTTTGAAGAGATGCGGCCCCCGACAATCTCAACACTGTAATGCTCTTTAGATAAATCAATTGCGGCGACCTTCTGGTTCCCAGAGGTTATGGGAATGTAAAAAGCCCCGGCACGCATAGCTAAGACCTGTTGGGTTGAAACGCATCCAATAAGGATTAGGATTGTCAGTGAAAGTATATGGCGCCTAAGAGGCTGAGTGTTCATGAGGTTCTCCATTTCTGATTCGGATTGAGAAGATCGAAGAGAGAAAGCTTTTGAGGCTTATACTTACAGAAAACTTTCGACCGTGAAACCGCTCGAAACGATAGCACTCTTAGCGTCGGCAATCCAACGAATTAGAAATGTTCCCACGACCTTTAGGTAACAACACAAGTACAGTCAACCGCTAAGTTCGGTCTTAAAGAGAGTGTTTTCGATGCTATCAACTGCTACTTGCTGCATGTCTGGTAGGACGTGACTGTAAGTGTCTAGCGTCAACACCATCGTTGAATGGCCCAACCGTTCACTCGCAACCTTTGCGTTGATGCCGTTCGCGAGTAATAGCGTAGCGTGAGAGGGTCGCAAGCTATAGAGGCTGAACCCTGGTCAGTTGAGGATAAAAAGAAAAGAGGATCTGAGCCTCAAAAGAAGAGTCGGGAATGCGAACCATAGTTTCTCCTCTGCGCCCTGGTTAAAAGACCGGACCGACTCGCGATCCTGACCCTCGATGAGAGCCAATCAACTTCTGCCGTGAATCAAGTTCGATCGCAGTTCTCTAATAGAGTCGAGGCTGAAACCGCGTTCGGTGAATAGTAGAGAGTAGCGCGGCGGACGGCAGTCCTCATAAACACACAAAGCCCGCTTTAGCGGCACAAAACCAACAATCAGTTTTTCCTCTTGACATGCTACATTTGTAGCAGTATGTTACGCCTGTAACATCCACAAAGGAGTTCGGCATGACGAATCCCGCGCAGGAGAAACTTACACGCCGCGAGCGTGAGATCATGCATGTTCTGTTTGCTCTCGGGAACCGGGCGACTGCGGAAGAAATTCGCACGCGGTTGACCGACCCGCCAAGTTCTTCGGCTATTCGCGCAATGCTTACGCGCCTCGAAGCCAAGGGCCACTTGAAACATCGCGAGGATGGCTTGCGTTACGTGTACTCCGCAACCACCTCGCCCGCAACTGCCCGCCGCAAGGCTCTCAAGCAACATCTCAGTACATTTTTTGGCGGTTCGATAGGCGAAATGGCCACCGCTCTTTTGCGCCAGGAGGAATGGACTGACGCAGAGCTTGATGCGCTCCAGGCTGAGATTCAACGCATTCGTAAAGAGAGGAAACGATCATGAATAATCCAAGAGAGACGTTTGTGTTTATCGCCAGTTCTCCCGAATTGATGGTGCTCCTGAAAACTACCGCGGTTATCGCTGCCGGTTTGTTGATTGTCTGGACGTATCGATCTGCGCGCGCTGCAATCCGGCATCTTTGTTTGACCTGCACTTTTGTAGTCATGCTGCTGGTTCCCGCGGCTGCATTAATAGCTCCTTCGCTTCGTTTCGAAATCGCCGATGCGAAGACGGGAGTCACGGCAAGTCAGGTTGTTCAAGGGCCGATTGATAACTTCCAAAACACAAACAATCAAACAAACAGCACAAATCTGAGCGCCAGTGCTCCAGCCAGGTTCTCATGGCGAAAAATGATTTGGATGTTTTGGGCCCTGGGCGCAGCTCTACTGGTAACAAGACTCGCGATTTCTCTCGTACGTTTACGGCTCATCCGACGTGCGGGCATTCCATCGCTCGAACTCAATCAAACGACGCGCGTTCTTACGACGAGTGCGGGAATGCGGCGACAAGTCGAGGTGCTGCTACATGACGACGTGGAAGTTCCCTTCACCTCAGGCTTCCTGCGACCAATGATATTGCTTCCGTCTGACGCCTGCGTCTGGAGCGAGCTCGAACTGCAACGCGTACTCGTCCATGAGCTGGAACACATCAAGCGAGGCGATTGGCTGGTGCAGGTGTTGGTCCGAACGGTTTGTGCTTTCTATTGGTTCCAACCATTAGTGTGGATCGCCTGGCGACAAATCTGTCTCGAGGCTGAACGTGCATGTGACGACGCTGTCGTGCTCGGCAACGAACGAACTGCTTATGCAGAACAACTGGTCAACCTCGCTAAAAGACTGTCACACACTCTCGCCCCACCGGTTCTTTCCATGGCTAATCGCAGCGATCTGTCGCGACGCGTCTCGGCGATACTCGATCAACATCAGGCGCGTGGCAAAGCAGGCACACGATGGACTGTGGCAACATTGGCTGTTACTGCATTGCTCGCTTCAGCGATCGCTCCGGGTTTGGAGATCACGCGCACATACGCCAGCACTCCTCAAACACAAAGCAAGAACACGAAGAAGAACAAGGCACTCAACAGTGCCCTGCTCGAAGCGTCTGAGGAAGGCAAGGTAAAGGATGTTGAAGAGTTGCTCGCGGCAGGTGCTGACATCAATGGAACTGTAGAAGGCGATGGCACCGCGCTGATTGTCGCGGCGCGCGCTGGTAATAAGCCGGTGGTTCAGTTCCTGCTCCAGAAGGGCGCCGATCCAAACGTTGCGTCACCTGGCGACGGGAATGCGCTCATCATGGCGGCGCAAGACGGTCACGCGGAGATCGTTGATTTGCTAATCAACAGTGGAGCGCGCGTCAACGAAGTCGTCGAAGGAGACGAAAACGCGCTAATCAAAGCGAGCGGCTCAGGCCATGTGGATGTGGTCCAGTTATTACTGTCACGAGGAGCCGACGTTAACATGCGAGTTTGGTCTGATGGCGAATGGAGAACGGCACTAAAGATGGCGCGCAAAGGTGGCCATAACTCTGTTGTTCAACTCCTGATTGCTGCCGGTGCGCGCGAGTAGACTAACGCTCACACCTTCGATCGGGA
>DATNJO010000490.1:0-4535 GCA_035603895.1 Pyrinomonadaceae bacterium | reverse complement strand
AAGATGAAACTGAACTTGCACGGCGCGGCAAAGCCGCCTTTCAGTTTTCCAGGCAGTATTCGTGGCAACGGACAGCAAGAGAACTGGCCCAGCTTTACCGGCAGGTTGCGTGTTGATGCTCGATCAAATCACCCCACTGATTCTCACTTACAACGAAGCGCCAAACATCGGCCGCACATTGGAACGATTAACGTGGGCGCGCGACATCGTGGTGGTCGACAGTTTCAGTACCGATGATACGGTCGAGATCGCATCTTCGTTTTCACAGGTGCGCGTCTTCCAACGCACATTTGATTGCCTTCGCAATCAGTGGGAGTTTGGACTACGCGAAACCGGAATCAACACTCCGTGGGTCCTCGCGCTCGACGCCGACTACATCGTTACAACCGACGCCGTCGCCGAACTTAACAGCCTGGCGCCGGACGACTCAACTGCCGGATACCGCGCCAGTTTTGTTTACTGCATCAATGGTAAGAAACTGCACAGCGGAATCTATCCGCCCGTGACCGTGCTGTATCGACGCGACGCAGCTTCTTACACACAGGACGGCCACGCGCAGCGCGTGGTTATTGACGGGCCAGTGCGACAGTTGCGTTCGCCCTTTCTGCATGACGATCGAAAACCGCTGAATCGTTGGCTTCACTCGCAAACGCTTTACGCGGAACTTGAAGCAGCAAAGTTAATGTCGACCAGCCGTGAGGATCTGAATCTTATAGATCGGCTCCGGCTATGTTTTGTGATCACGCCGGCTGCGGCGTTGTTCTACTGCTTAATCGTGCGCGGCGGTGTTTTCGACGGCTGGCGCGGGTTCTATTACGCCTTTCAAAGATCGTTGGCGGAACTGATGCTCTCACTTTACCTGCTCGACTCGCGATGTACATTCTCGGAATCAACGCGTATCACGGCGATGCTTCGGCGGCAATCATCAAAGACGGCCGACTGATCGCCGCGGTCGAAGAAGAGCGCTTCAATCGCATCAAACATTGCGCCGGTTTCCCCGAGCAGTCGATTCGTTACTGTCTCGAGACCGCGGGCGTGCGGCTCGAAGAGGTGGACCACATCGGCATCTCGCGCGATCCGTCGGCGCATCTGCACAAGAAGATCTTGTATGCGGCATCGCGCCTCGGCATCTTTCGCCAAGCCAAAGATCGGCTCGCGAATACGGCACGAGTGCGAGACTTGAAAGACGATCTGGCGCGTGTCTTTGGCATTTCGAAGCGAAACCTTCGCGCCCAGTTTCACAACGTCGAACACCATCTCGCGCATCTCGCAAGCGGTTTCTTCGTATCGCCTTTTGAACGCGCCGCGTTGTTATCGATCGACGGTTTTGGTGACTTCATTTCGACGATGTGGGCAATTGGCGAGGCGAACTCGATCGAGGTGCTCGGGCAAGTTGAATATCCGCACTCAACCGGAATCGTCTACACGGCCTCGACGCAGTTTCTCGGTTTTCCTCATTATGGTGACGAAGGAAAGGTGATGGGATTGGCGCCCTATGGTGAGCCGCGATTCATCAACGAGTTTCGCGAGATCATTCGCACCGAGGAGCGCGGACAGTTTCGTTTGAATCTCGATTACTTCCGGCATCACGCTGAAGGTGTTGAGATGTCGTGGGAGCAAGGCTCGCCGGTGATTGGGCAGATCTTTTCTGACGAGTTTGTCCGCACGTTTGGGCCCGCGCGTACGCCGGGTACGCAAATAACAGATCGCGAGCGCGACATTGCGGCGAGCTTGCAGTTGCGGCTGGAAGAGATCGCGTTTCATGTGTTGAATCGTCTTCACGAGCAAACTGGTCTCACCGATCTCGGTCTCGCGGGCGGTGTTGCGTACAACTCGGTGATGAACGGCAAGATTTTGCTGCAAACGCCGTTTCGCAGAATTTTTGTTCAGCCGGCTGCGGGTGACAGCGGTACGGCGCTCGGCGTTTGTTATCACTTGCACAACCAGGTGCTCAAACAACCCCGTTTCGAGGAAATGACCGGTGCGTACACGGGTCCTGAGTTCTCTGATGAAGCGGTTCTGTTAGCGATGCAGCAGAGCAGGGTCGAGTTTGAAGTTTACACGGATAAAGAAGTAACGAAACGTGCGGCGCAGGATATTGCCGATGGATTGGTCGTAGGTTGGTTTCAGGAAAGAATGGAATTTGGGCCTCGCGCGCTCGGGAATCGCTCGATCGTCGCCGATCCGCGACGCGCTGAAATGCGCGACGTGCTCAACGAACGCATCAAAAAGCGCGAACCGTTCCGCCCCTTCGCGCCCTCGGTGCTCGAAGAGCACGTCGGCGACTATTTCGAGCAAACGCATCCCGCGCCGACGATGCTCATGGTCTATCAGATTAGACCGGAAAAAAGAGAACAAATCCCGGCTGTGACGCACGTCGACGGCTCGGGACGGCTGCAAACCGTTTCGCGTAAACTAAATCAACGTTACTATCAGTTGATTTCGGATTTTGCCGAGCTCACCGGCGTGCCCGTGGTGCTCAATACCTCGTTCAATGAAAACGAGCCGATTGTCTGCACGCCGCAGGAAGCGATCGACTGTTTTCTGAAAACGAGAATGGACGCGCTTTATCTCGGCAATTACGCGGTGCGGAGGACAAGATGAGGATTCTGGTTACAGGCGGCGCCGGTTTCATCGGCTCGCATCTCTGCGAGCGGCTGCTCGATGAAGGAAACGAAGTGCTTTGCCTGGACAACTTTTTCACTGGCAGGCGCGATAACATCTTTAGTCTGCTCGACAATCCGCGGTTTGAATTGCTGCGCCACGACGTGACCGAACCGATTCTTTTAGAGGTGGACCAGGTCTACAACCTTGCGTGTCCTGCCTCGCCGGTTCACTATCAATACAATCCGGTGAAAACAGTGAAGACCAACGTGATGGGCACCATCAACATGCTTGGTCTCGCGAAGCGCGTGCACGCGCGGATACTGCAAGCCTCGACGTCCGAGGTTTATGGCGATCCACTGGTCCATCCGCAAACTGAAGAGTATTGGGGCAACGTCAATCCCATCGGTTTGCGCTCGTGTTACGACGAAGGTAAACGACTCGCGGAAACGTTGATGACTGACTATCACCGTCAGAACAAGGTCGACATCCGCATCGCGCGCATCTTCAACACGTATGGTCCAAGAATGCTCGAAGACGACGGCCGCGTCGTGTCGAATTTCATCGTACAGGCGTTGAGAGGCGAGCCGTTGACGCTCTACGGCGAGGGCGAACAGACGCGTTCGTTTTGTTACGTCTCCGATTTGATCGAAGGGCTGGTTCGTTTGATGAACACGGAAGGCGTGCACGACCCGATCAACCTCGGCAATCCCGGTGAGTTTACGATCAAGCAACTCGCCGAAGAAGTGCAAGCGATCTGTGGCACGAAAACAGGATTTAGATATATGCCGCTGCCGCAGGACGATCCCAAACAGAGACAGCCCAACATCACTCGCGCACAAAAAATGTTGCGCTGGAACCCGACAATTCCTTTGCACGAAGGTTTGGAAAAAACCGTTGACGATTTTCGTAAGCGTGTCAGCAGTTCATAGCCACAAAGAGGCACAAAGGTGTTTGCCAAATGCCTTGTGCGTCTTTGTGGCACAGATTTGAAGATCCTGCTCCTCAACCAGTGTTTTTATCCCGATGTGGTTTCTACAGCACAATACCTCACAGAACTCGCAACGGAACTCTCTGCGCGCGGACATGAAGTAACCGTGATCGCCAGCGATCGGGGTTATGACGATCCGTCGTTACGCTTTCCGCGCCGCGAGGCGTGGAAGAACATCGAAATCATTCGCATCCCGTCGTTGTCGCTCGGCAAGAGTAGCCGCTGGCGCCGTGCGTTCAATTTTGGCAGCTTCGCGATCGTTTGCGCGATTCGAATGTTGTTGCTGCGGCGCTTTGATGTGGTCGTGGCGCTGACGTCGCCGCCGTTGATCTCCTTTCTCGGCGCACTGTTTGTGAGGTTGAAAGGCGGATCGTTCTGTTTCTGGGTAATGGATCTCAATCCTGATGAAGCGCTTGCGGCGGGTTGGCTCGCTGAGGGTTCTGTTGCGGCGCGGTGTTTCCAGTGGATGCTGCGCTATAGCTTGAAACACGCGTCGCGGACGATCGTGTTGGACCGCTTCATGCGCGATCGGGTGCTTGCTAAAGGCAGCGACGCGCGGCGAGTCGCAATTATTCCGCCGTGGTCCCACGACGATGCGGTCGAGTTTTCTATTGAGGGCCGGGAAGCGTTTCGCCGCGAACACGGGTTGAGCGATCGGTTCGTCGTTATGTACGCGGGCAACCACAGTCCGTGTCATCCGCTCGATACGCTGCTTGATGCTGCGCTGAAGTTGAAGGCGTGCGAGGACATTGCGTTTTGCTTTGTCGGCGGCGGAAGCGAGCAGGCGAAGGTTCGCGATTTCGCTGTGCGTCATGCACTGAGCAACGTGAAGTGTTTACCGTACCGGCCGTTGGACCAGCTTGCGGGTTCGTTGTCGGCGGCGGACCTGCACGTTGTCGTGATGGGCGATGAGTTCGTCGGCATCGTTCACCCCTGCAAG
>DATNJO010000489.1:0-11658 GCA_035603895.1 Pyrinomonadaceae bacterium | reverse complement strand
CTACGGAGTCGGAACACTCGGCCGCATTCTCCAGTCGCAAAAACAGGAGAACGGCCAGATCAAAGTCGTGGTCGAAGGACGCGAACGCGCCACCACTGTGCGCGTTGAAAATAGCGACGGCGCTTTCATGGCGCTCGTGCGCCGCGCGCCCGTAGTGAACGAGGAAGGCACGCGTCTCGACGCACTCATTCAGAAAGTCGGTCAACTGGTCGAACAGCATCTGCGGCTCGCGCCTGATACGCAAACCGATGCGCTGCAAACTGCATTGCGCAATCAGGAACCTTCGCACCTCGCGGACGCACTCGCTTCGCAATTGCGAATCTCAGTTGAAGACAAGCAGGGACTACTCGAGATCTTCTCCACGCAAGCACGTCTCCAGCGTTTGATCGAACTGTTGGAAACCGAGATCGAGAAACGTCAACTCGATCGTACGATCCAAACGCGCGTGAAGCGGCAGATGGAGAAAGCTCAGAAGGAGTACTACCTCAACGAGCAGATCAAAGCGATTCACAAAGAGCTCGGCCGCAAAGATGAGAAAGCCGAACTCGAAGAGCTGAAGAAGAAGATCGAAGAAGCCGGCATGACCGACGAGGCTAAAGAGAAAGCGATGCAGGAACTGCACCGTCTCGAAGCCATGCCGCCGATGTCTGCCGAAGGCACCGTTTCCCGCACCTACATCGACTGGCTGATCAGTGTGCCGTGGAAACAGAAGTCGAAAGAGATCCGAGACCTCGCGAAGGCTGAAGAGGTTCTCAACGAAGATCACTTTGGACTCGAAAAGATCAAAGAGCGAATTCTCGAGTATCTCGCCGTGCGCCAGTTAGTGAAGAATCCGAAGGGTTCGATCCTTTGCTTTGTTGGACCGCCGGGAGTTGGCAAGACGAGTCTCGGCAAATCGATCGCCCGCGCGACGGGTCGCAAGTTCGTGCGGCTCTCGCTCGGTGGCGTTCGTGATGAAGCGGAGATCCGCGGACATCGCCGCACGTACATCGGCGCACTGCCGGGCCAGATCATTCAGATGATGAAGAAGGCCTCGACTGTGAACCCGGTAATCCTGCTCGACGAAGTCGACAAACTCGGCGCTGATTTCCGCGGCGATCCGAGTGCGGCGCTGCTCGAAGTGCTCGACCCGGAACAGAACCACACGTTCCAGGATCACTATCTCGACGTCGAATACGATCTTTCGAAAGTATTCTTCATCGCTACCGCAAACGTGCTGCACACGATTCCGCCGGCGTTGCAGGATCGTCTCGAGATCTTGCGTCTCTCTGGTTACACCGAACGCGAGAAACTCGAGATCGCCAAGCGTCACCTCGTGGTGAAACAGGCCGAAGGCAACGGACTCAAACCGGAACAGATCGACTTCACTGACGAAGGCATTCTCGAAGTCATCCGTCACTACACACGCGAAGCCGGCGTGCGCAATCTCGAACGCGAGATTGGCTCCTGCTGCCGTAAGGTAGCGCGCAAATTCGTTTCGGAAAACCTCGGCGAAAGCGCGCAGGATTCGATCGACGCGGCGCGTGTTCGCGAGATGCTCGGTCCGATCAAGTTTCGTCAGCAGGGTGTCGCGGCTCACAGTGAGATCGGTCTCGCGACCGGACTTGCATGGACAGAGATCGGCGGCGAAGTGCTTCAGATCGAAGCCACGCTCGTTAAAGGACGTGGCGGCGTGACACTCACCGGCAAACTCGGCGACGTGATGCAGGAGTCAGCACAAGCCGCGCTCACTTGTATTCGCGCCCGCGCCGAACGCCTGGGAATGAGTCTCGACTTCATCCGCAAACGCGATCTACACATTCACATTCCGGAAGGCGCCATTCCCAAGGATGGCCCATCAGCCGGTATCACCATGGCCACCGCGATGGCCTCGGCGCTCGCTCGCGTTCCCGTGAGGAAGAACGTCGCGATGACCGGCGAGATCACGCTCAGAGGTAAAGTGCTGCCGATCGGTGGTGTGAAAGAAAAAGTTCTGGCTGCTCATCGTTTCGGTATCGACACGATCATCCTGCCCAAAGACAACGAGAAGGATCTAACCGAAATACCGGAAGAGGTTCGCGAAGTGCTTACTGTCAATCTCGTGGAGACGATTGACGAAGTGCTGTCGCTGGCTCTCGAAGAGGCTTGCCCGACAGAGGCGGCCGCCGGCGAAGGTCCGCCGTTGTGGACAACCGAGCAGCCATCGCAAGGCATTCAGACAAGCTAATCAGTAGTACCCGTCTTAATCTATAGGAGACTAAGTATGAGTAAATACAAAGATGCCGATCTGATCTTGAAGCTCTACGATCTTCGTCGTGAAAAAACCATGCGCGAAGCGCGCAACTGGTTCTTCACTTTCAACCCCGAAACGCCCCAGGATTTCTTCGACGTATTGACCAGCGACAAGAGTGGTCTCTATCGCATGGTCATTTCTTATTGGGACATGGCGTGCTCGCTCGTTAACAACGGCGCGATCGACGCTGAGATGTTCAACGACGCTAACGGCGAACACATTTTTGTTTACGCGAAGATGGAGCCATTTCTCCCCATGTTGCGCGAGCAGATGGGATCGCCGCAGTTTCTCAAGCACCTCGAGAAGACAGTGCAAGAGATTCCGGATTACGAGCAGCGCCTCGTCACGATTCGCGAGCGGATGGCGAAGCTCATCGAACTCTGGAAACAGAAAAACGCCGCGCAAGCCGCAGCCGCCTCAAGCTAACCGAAAATTTCCCGCAAAGGCGCAAAGACGCAAAGAAGAAGTCTTCTTCGGAGCAACTTGGCGCCTTTCGCCTTTGCGGGAGAATTACTGCTGACGGAATGAAGGTTACCAGCACGGAGTTTCTTAAAAGTGCCTTCCAGGAAGCGGATTGGCCGCGAGACTCCAGACCCGAGATCGCCTTTCTTGGCCGCTCAAACGTCGGCAAATCGAGCCTGATTAATTCCCTGCTCTCGACTCATCGCCTGGCGCGGACCTCTTCGACACCCGGCCGCACACAATCTTTGAACTTCTTTACAATCAACGATCGTTTCCGTTTTGTGGACTTTCCCGGCTTCGGGTACGCACGCGTACCCATGAACATAAAATCGTCCTGGGGCGAGATGGCCACCACTTTTCTTGCCAAGCGCAGCCAGCTTGTGCTATCAATTCACCTCGTAGATTCGCGCCACGAACCCACAAAACAGGATTTGCAGCTTCACGAGTGGCTTAAGGAGTATGAAAAGCCACGGTTAATTGTTGCCACGAAATCCGATAAGCTTTCGAACAACGAGTTGAGAAGAAATTTGGAGCACATCGCCAGGGTGCTCGATGACGACAGCGTAATGGCCTACTCGGCCAAAAGCGGCCGCGGTCGCAACGAGCTATGGCGTGCAATAGAGAGCGCTATTCGAGAGAGTTGAAATTAACATCTCTGTGCAACAGAGAAAAAATTCCTGTTTGCGCTTTTTAGCAGTAAGCTTGTATCCTAAACGAAAGTCGGCAATCCGAAATTCTCATCTGCCCCCTCGGTCAACCTGAGTGTTTTGGGCCACGCGCATCGGACGGGTGGCATCAAAAACGTTACTGAATTTGCCGCACGCGAAAAGTTGAGGTACAGTGCATAACACCGTTTGAGGAGAATCTTATTTGCCCCGCGAATGAAGTGGTAACCATCCCACGTCTGTCGCTCTGACCGCATCCATATTCAATAATCCCACTTGATTGATAAATCGTTACGACCGAGTGAAGAGAGATTTTGTAGAGAACAACTGATATGTCACAACGAACACGTTCACGCGCTCAAACCGCGAACACGAACAACGACGCCAATGGAGACGACGGCGGCGCCACTGTAGCAACCGCCGAAGCTCCCGAACGAGAACCCAGAGAAAGCCGCGACGGCGGCAAGAACGAAGGCTTTCACAATCTTGCGGATCTAAAGGAGATGTCGATCTCCAAGCTGACGCAGATTGCGAAGAGCATGGATGTGCCCGGCGCTACCGGTATGCGCAAGCAGGAGCTCATCTTCAAAGTTCTCGCCGCGCAGACCGAAAAAAGCGGTCTCATCTTTTCCGAGGGTGTGCTGGAAACGCTGCCCGACGGCTTCGGCTTTCTCCGCGCTCCCGAGTACAACTATCTGCCAGGTCCGGACGACATCTATGTCTCTCCGTCGCAGATCCGCAAATTCGATCTCCGCACCGGCGACACCGTCAGCGGCCAGATCCGTCCGCCGAAGGAAGGCGAACGTTATTTTGCGTTGATCAAGGTCGAGGCTATCAATTTCGAGTCGCCCGACCAGGCGAGAGAGAAAGTATTCTTCGATAACCTGACGCCGCTCTATCCGGAAGAGCAACTGAGAATGGAAACGTTGTCGGACAACCTTTCCGCACGCGTCATCGATCTCGTGACGCCGCTCGGAAAAGGTCAACGCGGCTTGATCGTCGCGCCGCCACGCACCGGTAAAACGATGCTGTTGCAGACGATCGCCAACTCCGTCACGCAGAACCATCCGGAAACGACACTGATCGTGTTGTTGATCGACGAGCGGCCGGAAGAAGTCACCGACATGCAGCGTTCCGTGAACGGCGAAGTCATCTCGTCAACGTTCGACGAGCCGCCGACACGTCACGTTCAGGTCGCGGACATGGTGATTGAAAAAGCGAAACGCCTCGTCGAACACAAACGCGACGTCGTGATTCTGCTCGACTCGATCACCCGTCTGGCGCGCGCGCACAACGCGGTCGTTCCGCCGAGCGGCAAGATCCTCTCGGGCGGTATCGATTCCAACGCGTTGCAGCGTCCGAAGCGCTTCTTCGGCGCGGCGCGTAACATCGAAGAAGGTGGATCGCTGACCATCATCGCCACCGCGCTGATCGACACCGGTTCGCGCATGGACGACGTGATCTTTGAAGAGTTCAAAGGTACCGGCAACTCGGAAATTCACCTCGATCGCCGTTTGAGCGACAAGCGGCTGTTCCCGGCAATCGATCTACAGCGTTCGGGAACGCGCAAGGAAGAGTTGCTGATCAGTAAAGAAGATCTCAATCGTATCTGGGTGATGAGGCGTGTGCTGAACCCGCTGTCGCCCGTCGAGCAGATGGAAGTCGTGCTCGAGCGATTGGAGAAGACGAAGTCGAACGCCGAGTTTCTCGCGTCGATGCAGAGCTAAGCCACAGATAAAAGGATGGGCACTTATTTGTGTTCATCCTTTTTTTCTGCCTTCATTCCCGGTTCCAACACACCATGCGCATCGCGATCCTTACGTCTGAAGCTATGCCTTTCGCCAAGACTGGCGGACTGGCGGACGTTTCCGGCGCCTTACCAAAGGCATTGCGCGAACACGACGTCGACGCGCGTCTGATTTTGCCGCTCTACGATCAGATCGATCGCGCGATGCTCAACGGCGGCTCTGTCGAGAACGTTCGGGTTGAGTGGCGTGGTCAGGTTCATCACGTTCGTTTCTGGTTTAGCGATGAAGCGGGAGCTCCTACCTACTTGCTGGAGGCGCCTGAGTTTTTTGCGCGTCCTAAGATTTACGGTTACCAGGACGATCACATCCGCTTCGCTTTCTTCTCGCGCGCCGCACTCGCCCTGCTGAAATCTCTCAACTGGCAAGCGGCCGTGGTCCATGGCAATGATTGGCCATGTGGTTTTGCTATGGCTGAGTTGCGTGCGCGGCGCCGTTACGATGTGTTTTTCCAAAACACGAAGACGCTTTTCTCGCTGCACAACGTTGGCTATCAGGGACAGTTTGACCCGGGCGATCTTTGGTGGCTCGGCTTTGGCGATCCGCCCGAGCGCGACGACTTCACGCTCGAGCGTACGGCTTCGGCGCTGAAAGCAGGAATCATCGCGGCTGATGCGCTGTCGACCGTGAGTCCGCGTTATGCGCAGGAGATTCAAACGCGCGAGCAGGGTCACGGGCTGGATTGGTTGTTACGCTCGCGGCGCGATCGTTTAGTGGGAATCACAAACGGTGTTGATTACGAGGTTTGGAACCCGGAAACCGATCCGCACATCGCCGCAAACTTTTCCGCCGACGATCTGTCCGGCAAACGCGAGTGCAAGATCGATCTGCTCCGTCGCTTTGATTTACCGGAGCACGTCGATCGGCCGGTGCTGGCGATCATTTCGCGGCTCGTGGGACAAAAGGGTTACGACCTGATTCGAAGAATTGCGGATCCGATTCTGCGCTCGGGAGCGTTTTTCATCGCGCTCGGCGCGGGTGCGCAGGAGTACGAAGATTTTCTGCAGCACTGGCACGACGTCGCGCCGCGGCAAGTGGGAATTTACAAAGGTTACGCTGGTGAGCCGTTGGCCCATCAGATCGAGGCCGGTGCGGATATGTTTCTGATGCCTTCGTTGTACGAACCGTGTGGTCTGAATCAGATGTACAGTATGAGGTACGGCACGGTGCCGATTGTTCGCGCAACTGGCGGCTTGGACGATACGGTCCAGCACTTTGATCCACGGGCCGGAACGGGCACGGGTTTCAAATTTGGACCGTACGAAGCGGGCGCTTTACTTGAAAAAATACGCGAAGCCCTTTACTTTTACACGCGGCCTGACGATTGGCAAAAGCTCCAACGCAACGGGATGCTGGTAGATAATTCCTGGACAGCCGCGGCCAAACGATACCTTGAGCTGTACCAGGACCTTGTGAAGCTGTGACTGAGGCCGGCGTCAACGCCGAAGGCGTTCGCTAATTTCAGCCCAAGGTTGCTTCAACCCTGGGAACACATAACACGGGAGTCTTAAACGCTGAAAGCGTTGGCTAACTCGACCAATTAATGAAAACGGCACGCAAATCTCTCCCTTTTGAAATGCGTCTGGCCGCCCGGCGCATTCGCACGCGCAAGGTCGCCGACGCAAAACTTCGCGCGCGCCAGGCCCAAGGCAAACTGCGCCGCTTCGTCATCACAAACTTTCGCAAAGAAGAAACCATCGCGGCCCTCGCGCTTCGTCGCGGCGAATGCAACCGCTGCGGCGCGTGCTGCGAACTCGTCTTCAAATGTCCGTTTCTGAAGAAGAACGTCGACGGAACCTCCTTCTGCGGCATTTACGAAAATCGCCCCAACCAGTGTCGCCTCTTTCCCATCGAACCGCGCGATATTAAAGAAGTGCGCGGCACCTGTAGTTACTACTTTATCGAAGAGCCAGTGAAACCATTGCCGATTGTCGATTGCCAATTGCCGATTTCAAATCGACCATCGACAATTGGCAATCGGCAATAACCTATGTCAAAAGTTGTCGCAGTAATCGGCGCCCAATGGGGCGATGAAGGCAAAGGCAAGATCGTCGACCTGCTCGCCGAGCAGTTTGAGATCGTTACGCGCTACCAGGGCGGTCACAACGCGGGCCACTCGGTACAAGTCGGCGATCAGTCGTTCGTCTTGCACTTGCTACCGTCCGGCATCGTGCATCGCGGCAAGACGTGCGTACTCGGCAACGGCATGGTCATCGATCCGAAAGCCTTCTTCGTCGAAGCCGACCGCCTCACGCAACAAGGCATTGAAGTGACACCCGAACGCGTGAAGATCAGTTCGCGCGCGCATCTGATTCTTCCTTATCATCGCGCGTTGGACCACACCAGCGAAGAGCGTTTGGGCAATGAAAAAGTCGGCACCACTCTGCGCGGCATTGGTCCAGCTTACGAAGACAAAGCCGGCCGCCGCGGCATTCGCACCGCGGACGCGCTCGTGCCGACCGTGCTCCGTTCGCGCATCCAACGAAACCTCGAAGACGCGAATCGCATCATCGAAGCTTACGGCGGTTCGCCGCTGAATGCGGACGAGATTTTCGACGAGATGTCAGTGCTGACGGAACGTCTTGCTCCCTTCATCGCCGACACGACTCATTATTTGAACGTCGCCGCAAGCGAAGGCCGCTCGATTCTTCTCGAAGGCGCGCAAGCGACGCTGCTCGACGTCGATCACGGCACGTATCCGTTTGTTACTTCATCGACGACGGTCGCCGGCGGCGCAATCATCGGCACCGGTCTCGCGCCAAACCGGCTGAGCGGCGTGTTGGGTATTGTTCGCACTTACACGACGCGCGTTGGCGAAGGTCCGTTTCCGACTGAAATGCTCGAAGGTGAAGCTGAGTTGGGCCAGATGATTCGCGAACGCGGCCGTGAGTACGGCGCGTCAACCGGACGTCCGCGTCGTTGCGGTTGGTTCGACGCGTTTGCGACGCGTTACGCCGCGGAAATCAACGGCTTCACTTCCGTCGCTTTGACGAAACTCGACGTGCTCGACACTCTCGACGAAATCAAAGTGTGCACGGGTTACAAACTCGACGGCCGCGTGTGTGAATCGCTACCGGCGGTGTCGCAGGACCTGCGACGCGTCGAACCCGTTTACGCGACGTTGCCTGGTTGGCAGAGTGCTACGTTAGGAATGACGGAGATGAATTCCCTTCCTCCAAACGCGCGTGCTTACGTTGATTTTCTCTCCTCACAGATTGGCGTAGAGATAGGATTGGTCTCGACCGGCCCGGAGCGTTCGCAAACGATCATCGTGCACGACTCCGCGCTTGGCGGTTGGCTAAAGGATGCTACGCAATAACAACAACGCCGCCACTACCCGCCCAAAGGGGCACCACTGCTCCTTCGCTCGTTACGCACAGTGATGCCCCCGCCCTCATACTCGACGCGAATATGAGGGACTAGCCGAATTCACTCATCATTCATGGCGCCACTTTCGTTGCCTGTTCACTCCATCCGCTTTGACCGCCTGCACCGACTGCGGCTACACGAAACCAGAAACGCGTACCGCTTTTCAGATTGCTGATGGTCTTTGTCGCGGAAGTCGCGACACCTGCGTGTTCCCAACTGGTAACCGTCGCCGGATCAGTGCTCGACTCAATGACGTAGCTCTTGGCGTTCGGCACGGGCTTCCACGACAACAGGATCTCGCCATCGTGGTCGCCTGCTGCTGCGCTCACTGCTTGCGGGACGCCGGGAAGAGTGGGCGTGGACCGTGACGCTTTGATCTCCATCCCCACGCTCGTAATCAAGGTGTCGTCTTTTCCGGCAACGCTTTCCACATAACCTGCGAGCTGAGTCAACTTCTGGTCCAACTGCGCTTCCGCATTCTCTTGAGTAGCGATCCGCGTGGTGACTTCCGATCGCGCCGACTGAACTTGGGCAAAAGCTTGCTCAAGAGTGTTCAAATGAGCAGTCATTTCAGTCAGGGGAGGAGTAGGATTCGGAAAGTTCTTGTTGTCGGTCATTGAAGTCACGATCTGGCGGCCCTTCGCGATCTTCGCGGGGACACTCAGGCTTCTTAGGTTAAGTCGTACTCTGGCCATGAAAATTCTCCTTTGCTTTCGTTACGGGTTTTTACGTCTTGAATCACGCCTGGACTATCTTGAATTCGACGTGAACTATCTTGAATTCGACGTGAACCATCTTGAACTCGGCAGATCACATGTAGGATCTGCGAGATCTTGTTTGCACTTTCAGAAATTGCAGATTGAATCGCGCGAGAACAATCTTGAATTTCGCCGTTACATCTTGTATTCGCGAAATTCAATATTGAACTTGCGGAATTCAACATTGATTCTGAGCGGATCTAGATAAGATCCCGGCGATTCAAGATGCTTTTTCGCGATTACAAGTAAAGTTATCGGCAGTTCTTATTGGCGCGTTTGGCCTTGCATTGATCGCAAAACTCGCCCGATTTAGGCTTGTCCCTACTCGATTGGTAATCTGACTTGGGCCAATGGTGGCATTTCGGACAGAAATGCCACACGTCTCGGTTGCGTCTGCGTCGATAGGTGGTAGTCATAGTGTTTTGTGCTCTTCGTGGAAGGTTTCTGGGCTAATTCAGAGCCATGGTTCAAACACAATGGAGATTCGGGGAGAACCACAAACTAATAGGCGCCGTGGCGCACTGTTGTTTTTGGAAAACTAAGCACGAGGAATGTAGAAGAAGGTTCCAAAAAAAGTCTTTAGAGTGATCTCAAAGTTTTCTCAATAATTATCAACGCCGATGCAAGACTTCAGACAACCAGCAACAACCTTCGCGGTTGATTGGCTTGGACCATGAGTAGAGCCGGTGAGGGGGACCGGCCCCGATCGAAGTGACTAGACTATGAACGCCTTGCCGGCAAATAACTGATCTTCGAGGACTCGAGTCTCTGCCTCGACCATGCCGCAAAGGTTCCGTTCGGCGCATTGATTGAAAGCAAAATGCTTCGCGGTGTTCGCAACTGCCTTCGGGTGTGGACTTTCTTCGAGCGCGGCCATTAGGCTCAGCAGTGCCGCCGATTTGATGTCGGGCTCATCACCGCTGCGGCAGATCATCTCTGCCAAGGCTTCGATCTTATCGACATACAGGTCATCGTCGTTCCTGGCCTGTGGTTCCTGCATGAAGTCCACCGTATCGACGAGGCTTTCGCCCGCATCTACGCGGCGAAGTAATTCCGCCAGCCACGGATCACTTGTCTCTAGCGCGTAACGAATCATGGCTCGGGTCTGTGGATCAATCGACCTGTCGTTGATTACAGACTCCGCACGTCGGCTGTAAGCAACAGCGATGCATCGATTAAATCCAGGCGTGTTGTTTAGGTTTTGGTTTGGGTTGGTTGCGTGAGGTGTTTCTTCGCGCTCTACGGCGCTGCTATGATTAAGCACGATCTTCATCCTTTCTACAGAAGGTTGAGGTCCAGGGTCGGTTTTGTGTTGGTAGCACAAAGCCGGCCCGCTTCATTTTTGAGTGTCGCGCACTATAACATAGTTTGGTCCAACCGGTTTACAGATTTTGCGAACAGAGATAGTGTCCTAATCTGAGAGCGAGAATTTATTCTTCAGGCTGCTGCCTTCTCACAAAGAAGTATGCTGTAGAGACCAAAACTATGGAAGACACGATTAAAAAGACGTTCCTAAAATCGGACGGGATGCGCAGGGTCAATATATTTCAACGCGAGGATAAAACGTTCGGCTTTGAAGAAGTCGAATTTGGTCCTGAGGAAGATTCCTGGTATCCAGTAGGCAGATATTCTCTCGCTATCATTGATTCATTCGAAAATGCACTCAGGGAAGCACAAAGCAGAGTCCAATGGTTGGCAGACTCGGACAACTAACGCGCCATATTCTCAATTTCAAATTCAGATCGGACACTACCTGCGAACAAAAAGTATTGACCTTTTCGTGTTGCTGACATTACCTGATAGAAGATATTGTTGCGTGCTGAATCTTGGGTGCAAAGTGTAAAGGATGAAACGAGCTGTCATTGTCGTCCTTATAGGTGTTCTGGGTGCTTTGTACCTCTATTCCTCCTTTGCTCCCGATCGGCAACGACGACACCGCCCGGTTCCCTTCAAAATCGGCTCGCTGCGAAGGGTGATTCATGCGTTCTTGGGCATAGTGCTTCTTCTCGGAATGGTACTTCTGATATATGGTGCTTTCTTATCAATGACCGCCGAGGATTGATAGCGTCGTCAGTACTCAACGTTGAAATGCATAACTACTCACATTGAAGCATGGAATACGTCATACCATTAGGTGGGATTCTTTTGTTGGTCGCGGTAGGGATCTGGTATGAGGTCACAAGAGTGCGTTTGGTAATAGTGATCATCAAGCGAATGATTGGCAGAAGATAGTTGGTCCAGACCTTTAGCCTTGTCGCTTCGCGGCTAGACCAAGCCAACGGTAGGCGATGACGATATAGGCGGCAACCACCCAATCAAAACTGATA
>DATNJO010000488.1:0-4921 GCA_035603895.1 Pyrinomonadaceae bacterium | reverse complement strand
CGAACGAGAATGTCGGCGGCAGTGCACGTTCCGCGGATTTAACGCTTCCGGGTTTTGTTCACGATACATGTTCCGCGGTCCACCCGCTGGCGGTTGGTTCACCGTTTTTCAAGAGTCTCTCGCTGGCGGAGTACGGCCTCGAATTTATTTACCCACCTGCGGCGGTGGCCCATCCGTTTGATGATGGCACCGCCGTTTTGCTTCACCGTTCGATCGAGAAAACAAGCGAACAACTCGGCGAAGATGCGCGCGCGTATCAGAAGCTGATGACGCTTCTGGTAAAGAACTGGGACAATCTCGCGCCCGCTTTGCTTGGACCATTGCGCTTTCCGCGACATCCGTTTGCGATGGGACGTTTTGGTTTGCACGCGATCCGATCGGCTTCCGGTCTTGCCAGAGCGAATTTCAAAGAGGGTCGAGCACGCGCGTTTTTTGCCGGTGTGGCTGCGCATTCGTGTCTTTCGCTTGATCAGCCGGCGACCGCCGCGTTCGGTCTGGTGCTGTTGGCCCTCGGGCACACGGCCGGCTGGCCCATACCTCGCGGCGGTGCGCAAAAGATCTCGAACGCTTTAGCCGCCCATTTGAAAAAACTCGGTGGGGAGATCGTAACGGGTGTGCGCGTCCAATCGCTTGACGATCTGGCGCCGTCACGTTGCGTGCTGCTTGATTTAACCCCGCGTCAGGTTCTGCAAATCGCCGGCAAACGTTTTCCGTCGGGCTTCAAAAACAAACTAAGCAAATATCGTTACGGTCCGGCGGCGTTCAAGATGGATTGGGCGCTTGATGGTCCAGTGCCGTGGCGTGCGAGCGAGTGTGCGCAAGCAGCGACGGTTCATCTTGGCGGCACGCTGGAGGAGATGGAAGAGTCTGAATCCGCTGTTTGGGAAGGGAAGTGTCCTGATCGACCATACGTGCTTCTGGCCCAGCACACTCTTTTCGATCCCTCACGTACTCCTGAAGGCAAGCACACGTTGTGGGCCTACTGTCACGTTCCAAACGGTTCTGAGGTCGATATGAGCGAACGTATTGAGAACCAGATCGAGCGTTTCGCGCCAGGCTTTCGTTCGCGAATAATCGGGCGCAGTGTGCTAACTCCCGCGCAGCTCGAGAGCCGCAACGCGAATCTCGTCGGCGGCGATATCAACGGCGGCGCCGCAACGCTCGCGCAATTGTTCACGCGTCCCACGATCCACACCTACAGCACGCCACTCGATGGCGTTTACATCTGTTCCTCCTCGACTCCACCCGGCGGCGGCGTTCACGGCATGTGTGGCTATCACGCCGCACGCGTGGCGCTTGAAAAGACGTTCTAAGGTGTCGGGAAATGATGCAGACGCGTCTCCGTGTCTTTGTGCCTCTGTGATTCAATAAGCATAAAAATAACCACGGAGACACTGAGACACAGAGTGGCCCTCTGTTTGCTTTTTGAAGGCCAGATTTAGTGAATGGAGGACTGCAAAATGGCTGAAAAAAGACATAACAGCAAGCGTGAACTGATCGACACCGGCAATGACAAGCGATTCGTCCGTCGCGACGAAAAGGGTCGTTTCGACGAGGTTGACGACGTCGGCAGATCGTTGGCGCAGGACGTTCGCAAACACGCGAAGACCGTAGTCCCTCCGGGACAGGGCGATCGCGGCGATCAAAAAAGAGATGACGGATGAGACAGACATTTTGATCGTTGGCGCGGGCGCGGCAGGGCTCGCGGCCGCGCGCGAACTCAGCTTTTCCAAACTCAGCGTCATCGTGCTCGAGGCGCGCAACAGAATCGGCGGCCGCATCAACACCCACTTTGATACTGAATTTCCGGCGGCGATCGAACTCGGCGCTGAGTTTGTTCATGGCAAGGCTCCTGAGACTTTCAAGATCGCCGACCGCACGCGCCTGGAGCTTTTGGAAGTACCAAACGTGCACTGGTACTTCCACAACGCCGTTCTTTCCAGGACAAACGAGTTCTGGTCAAACATTGAAGAAGCGATGGACGAGCTGGCCGACTACAAAGGTCCGGACGAGTCGTTCGCGGAATTTCTCGATAACTACATTCACCGTCACAACCTCACGGATGCCCGTTCGATGGCAACGCTTTACGTCGAAGGTTTTCATGCGGCGCATGCGGACATGATCAGTGTAAAGGGCTTAATCAAAACCAACCGGGCGGCTGCCGAGATCGACGATGAGAGCCAGTTTCGGCCGTCGACCGGTTACATGCCGCTCGCGCAAAAGCTGCATGATGAAGCAATCGAGCAGGGCGCGAGTTTTCGTTTTGAACAAGTGGTGCGCGAAATAGAATGGCGTGCAGGCGACGTCACGGTGACAACTACCGGCGGCGAGCAATTCAAAGCACGGAAATTGTTGGTGACGTTACCGCTTGGCGTGCTTCAAAGCGATGCTGTTAGTTTTAGCCCACATTTGAGAGCGAAAGAAGCAGCAGCGCAGAGTTTGGCGATGGGCCAGGTTGTAAAAGTCTTACTCCGTTTTCGCGAACCATTTTGGGAAGACTTGAGCTTGGCCACGGAGGATGGCAAACGCGAGAACTTGAAAGACTTTTCATTCATCCACGCGCCCGACGAAATGCCGCCGACGTGGTGGACACAGCTTCCGGTGCGCTCGCCATTGCTGGTTGGTTGGGCCGGCGGCACACGAGCGGAAGAATTGTTGCGCATGAGTGAGGATGAGCTTCTCGATCGATCGTTAACAGCACTCTCGCACATTTTTGCGGTACCCAGGAACTTTCTGGAAAGTTTGTTGGTGAATTTCTACTTCCACAATTGGACCACGGATCCGTTTTCGTTGGGCGCGTACAGTTACATTCCTATCGGCGGACTCCACGCGCAGGCTGAGCTATCTGAGCCGATCGAGAATACAATCTACTTCGCGGGCGAGGCCGCAAACACTACCGGGCATCATGGCACGGTGCATGGCGCGATTCAGACCGGTCTGCGCGCCGCGCAAATGATTCAATGTTCTCCTGGGACGCAAGCATAAATCGTGTTCATCAACTCGCCGAGAAGTCGACGCCGGCGAGAGAGTTGCTGGTGTTCTATGCAACTGTTTTAGCGACTCAAAAAGAGATCTACGAATCTTTGCGCACAAAGCGCGACTGGCTTCCATCAGGCGTACTCGAAAACGATCTCAGCGTCCTGCGCGAACACGTACCCTTCTTCCTGAAATCCGTGTTGTCCGTGGCGCCGCCGGCTTTGGTTGAACAAGCGGACGCGCGTGACGAATTGTTGTTCGAATATTGGGAGAACCGCTCCGACAAACTGTTTTTCCCAAAAGCTTTTTTACAACCGTACGCGCAGTGGTCGGTGCAATCGGGCGTCTTCAGCAAGCACACCTCGACGCCCGAAAATCGCTGCCCGTATTGTTTCGGCAAACCGCAGCTTAGCGTTCTTCGTGTCACTGAATCAGGGTCGGAAAGCGGCAATCGGCATCTGCTGTGTGCGACCTGTCTATCGTCGTGGGAATTTCGCCGCGTGGTGTGCGCCTCGTGCAGCGAAGAACACCCGTTCAAACTCCAATACTTCAAGAGCGATGAATACGATCACGTACGTATAGAAACTTGTGAGTCGTGCAAGCAGTACGTCAAAGGTATCGATCTGACGCGTCTCGGTCTCGCCGTGCCCGTGGTTGACGACGTTGCAACCGCCGCGCTCGATCTCTGGGCCATTGAAAAAGGCTACGCGAAAATCGAGTTGAACCTCGTTGGACTTTAATTCGGTTGACAATCAACTTTCGTAGTTTTAGTCTGTCTACGTTCCCTCCTGTTGGCCCCTACATCCCCCGAACCAATTCATCCTTGCTGGAGTTGACGTATGGAAGTCTCCAGAAGAACGTTCATCAAAACAACCATCGTTGGCGGCGTCGGGGTGTCGGCATTCGGTTTCTCGCTTGCGCCGATTTACGCGCAGGCGCGCGGGCTGAAGATCGATCGTACTACTGAAACTCGTAGCACGTGTCCGTATTGTTCGGTGAGTTGCGGCGTCATCATTCACACGATCGGCGACAAGGCGAAAAACGTAACGCCGCAGGTCGTGCACGTTGAGGGCGATCCGGATCATCCGATCAACCGCGGAACGCTCTGTCCGAAAGGCTCGTCGCTCGAACAGGAAATCATGAACGAACGCCGGTTGCTGAAACCACAGGTCCGGCGGCCGGGTTCCGACCATTGGGAAGATATTTCCTGGGACGACGCGTTCAACGAGATCGGACGATGGGTAAAGAAAACCCGTGACGAGACCTTCGTCGAAAAAGACGAAAAGGGGTTCACGGTGAACCGCTGTGAAGGCATTGGCTGGATCGGCGGCTGTACCGACACCAACGAGCTCAATTACCTTGCCGTTAAGGCAATGCGCAGCATGGGGGTCTGCTACTTCGAAACGCAGGCCCGAGTTTGACACGGTCCGACGGTCTCCAGTTTGGGGCCCACCTTCGGACGCGGCGCAATGACCAATGGCTGGATCGACATCAAGAACGCCGACATGATGTTGATAATGGGCGGCAACCCGGCGGAAAACCATCCGTGTGGCTTCAAGTGGGCCATCGAAGCCAAGTTAAAGCGCAATGCGAAAATGATCGTTGTCGATCCTCGTTTCACGAGGACTGCGGCGACCGCCGATCTTTTCTGCCAGATTCGGGCAGGATCAGATATCGCGTTTCTTGGTGGGGTCATCAACTACGCGATTCAAAACGATCGCATTGCCAAAGAATACCTCGTCAATTTCACCAACGCGGCTTTCATTGTTAAGGAAGGTTTTAAGTTACCGGAAGACGGGCTGTTTTCCGGTTTCGACGGCGAGTCGAATTACGAAAAAGAAACGTGGAATTACGAAGCCGGCGGCGCAGTTGGGCCAGGTGAAAAAGGTGGTGGCGGTGGAGGTGGTTCGGCCTCAACGAATACGCCACAGCCGACTGGCCAATC
>DATNJO010000487.1:0-4629 GCA_035603895.1 Pyrinomonadaceae bacterium | reverse complement strand
CCGACACGGAATTTAAGCCGATCGTTCAACAAAATCGCGCTCGATACATTTACGCGCCCCTCGTTCTGACAATACTCACAGGTTTGGTGTTTGCCTTTGCGAGTTTCGTGACGCAAGCATTTGTTTTGCTTGCTTACTGGGCGTGGCAGGCATTTCACTACGGCCGCCAAAACGTCGGCATCTATGCCTTCGCGTCCATTGCTGAGACATCGAAGTCGCCGACGAAGGAAGAACGCCTCGCGATTGAAGCCGGCACGGTGTTGGGCATTCTCGGAACTTTCAAGATTCTCGGCATGGCGGTCGCCCCGGCTTACCTGCATCGCACGTTTGATTACCTGTATCAGTTCGGCTTGGTGGCGTTTGTGGGCGTGCTCATTTTCGCGGTGGTTGTTTACGCGAAGTCGTTTGCACAGACGACGTTGTTCAAGACGCTTTTCTTCTTCACCTCAGTTCTGTTTTTTCTTCCAGTGTTCGTCTCAACCGAGAACAACATCGCGTTCCTGAGCTACGCGATCGCGCATGGGCTGCAATACATCATCTTCATGACGGTGATTTCGAGGACAACCGGAACTCCTGAAACGCGAACGTATAAAACCTTCGCGACGTTTCTCGCGTTGCTGCTGATCGTGGGTTTTGCGTTTTGGCGGGTTAACGATCTGAGGGAGATTCAGTTCGTGAAAGATGCCTGGCCTTTTGCGCGGACCGCCGATTTTCTTTTCGGCGCTGTCCTCGGAGCAACTATGTCTCACTTTGTAGTCGATGCTGACGCGTGGCGCTTGCGGCTCCAGCGGCAACGAGCGTACATCACTAAGCGCTTCTACTTCGTTTTCGATTGATCACTGCTCGATAGAGTTCGAGAGTTTCGGAGGCGGTCTTTTCCCACGAGAACCGTTTCGCATGTTCGATACCCGCAGCCGAACGCTTTTCGCGCTCAACCTCATCCTGAAGCAAACCAGCTATGCCACTCGCCAGGTCTTTGAAATCAGCCGGTGAAATCAACGGCGCTACATTCCCTACGGTCTCGACAATACCAGGTACATTGCTCGTAACAACGGGCGCGCCACACGCCATCGCTTCCAGTAGCGGTAAACCAAACCCCTCGTAGAGCGATGGATAAACAAATACTCTGCACGTGGAATAAAGCGCGCGAAGCTCCTCGTCGTGCAGGTAGCCCGTAAAGATCACTCGCCCGTCGAGGTCGTGGCTATTCAGATACTCATGCACGTCACTCGTCAGCCAACCTTCAGCACCGGCTACGACCAATTGGAAGCGCAACGACGTGGTCCTGAGCAGTTCATCAACCGCGCGCAAAAGATTTATCAGATTCTTGCGTGGCTCGACTGTGCCTACAAAAAGTATGAACTCCTCATCGATGCCGAATCGCTGACGCACCGGCTCGGCCTCAAGAGCTGAAACGTGGTGGAAGACAGCACGCGCCGCTTCGGGAATTGCTGAAACACGATCCGGGCGCACCTTCAATACCTCGCAAACTTCCCGTTTCACTGCTTCGCAGGGCGTGATCACCGCCGCTGCCTTGCGCGCCATTAGTGGCAGGGTTACACGTGCTCGTCTGACGAGATGTTGTTCGTGTGTTTCCGGATAAAGCAGAAGTGACAGATCGTGAATCGTTAGAACAGACGGGCACGGCCCCCATAAAGGAATGTTGAAATTCGTCCCGTGAAAGAGATCGAGTGACGCATGCTTACAATGTCGTGGCAAGCCAAACAGCCACCAGCCTCGCCCACCAGAGGGTGTGACGACTTCAAATTGATCGTTCGGAGATATCGCTGTGAGTGCGGCAGTTAATTCGCGGGTGTAATGTCCGACGCCGGTCTTTTCTCGCGTCAGAGGGTAACCATCAATTCCGATGCGCATGATCGGTAAACAGGCAGCCCAAAAACAATGAGGTTGGCCGCTATGGAACGGCCAACCTCGTTTCAAACGTGAAACTGATTCAAACGTTAGAACCGGTTGGTGTACTCCGGTGACTCGATAAATCCACGAACGATCGTGTTCTCGAGAAAATCCTTATCGGCAGTCAACTTGAACCGCTCGTTGTGGAAGATGAAACCACACTGAGCCGGGTTGGGACTGCCCTTGCAAACTTCCGGATCGCGCCGCAAGTAACCGAAGTACTCCATCGTCACGAATGCTTGTTTGTAGTACTTGTCGTCCACCGCTGCACTCTCGGCGATATTGCGGAGCACTTGTGCGCGCGTCTTTGTGCCCTGGGTCAGGTCCGTGACCAGTTGAGCCTGATTCGGAATGGTTACGTGAGCAGTATCCAACAGCTTTTGGACAAATTGCGCTGCTGTTAGCGAGGCCGGATACTTAATTATGATTTCGTTGCGCTGCATCCAGGCATTAGTCAGATCGACTTTCTTTTGCTCGCCCAGGACTGGATCGTCGTCAGGCACCGAGATGGCCCCAAGGTCCCTCATAAACTCGTCGTAGGTCGGCCGTTCGACCTTCGTAGCATCGTTCACCTCAGCGACTTCTGCCGGTCTCTGTCCGATCGACACCATGTAGAGATACATCACATAGGAGCCCTTCCGCTGAAACTCCGGCGAGCGGAAGAAATTCGCCGACAATGCGCCGCGCGTGAACTTGGTGCATTCGACGTCGTTCGGATGGCAACCGTTCAGAATGTTCAGGTAGAAAGCCATTCCGGACGGTTCGGGAAAGCGCCGCAGAAAATCAATGTACTGTTGCTGAATAAAGAAATCGCCATCAGCAATCGTGATCACTTGATTGGTACCAGGCCGGAGCCTGATTGGCTTCACCTTCGTGTTGCCGAAGAACAGTTCGGACGGTAGTCCGGGCGTTTCCGTTTCAATCCTTAATGTCGGAGGTGTCTGGGCGAAAGCAGTAACGGTCAGGAGAACCGTCAAAAACAATGCAAATGAAAACTTCTTCATGGTGCGACTCCGGAACTTTGGTTAGCGTTAGCTGGTTATCTTCGGTCCACTGAGGCGTGGGGCGCTGGCGCACTCACCTCGCAATATACCTTTGCCTCGTGATTCCTGTCAACGATCTTACTAACTCGTGCGAATTCTTAGAGTTACTGTGTTACTGCCTTGGGTCGAGGTGGACACTTTAACCTTACAAGTCCCCGGCGGCAAGTTGTCCGGCAAACGAAATGTGATTTGCGTTAACGACTGGTTAGGCACCGCTCGATAGTCCTGAGCAGGAATATTGTGCGACCCGTTTTGGCTATCAACGAGATTGACCGTTATCGCCGACGCTGGAGACCCGGCTGGAAGCTGGAGGGTAGACACAAAGAGCAACACCCTCGTATTCCGATCTCCCAGCGTGTAGAACAGGTTCGCGGCGTTATCTACCAGGAACGGATCTCTCAAAAACAGTACGTTATCAAACGCCGCTGCCTGATCGACCGCTGGTCCCGTCTGGTCGAGCATGATCGAAATCGACTGACTGCAACTCCAATTCAGCGTCACGGGACCAAAATCGCCGCCGGAATCGTTGTTGTCATAACCATCGATGCCGATCTTGTAGACGGTTCCCGCCGTGGCGTTGAAGCTTACCGTGCCGGTTTTGTCAGTCGCGCTGTTATCGTCGGCCTTTCCGATGCTCCCATTGGTTTGAGTCACTGGAGTAAGCGCACCCACCGAGCTTCCTGTGTAAACGCCAAACACCGTGTCAAACCGGCTTCCAGCCGTAGTAATCGTCGCTGTACCGCTAGTTGAAGCCTGCCAACTGTACCAAATAGATCGGGTTCCACCGCCGTCGTCGGGTGAGTGGTTTGGCTCGCCGCTCTGTCGAGTCGCGCCGATATTGCTCCCACCGACTGAGCCGGAACATCCGGTTATCGTTTGCGCGCTGCCAAAATTATCGTTAGCTGGCGGCGGCGGAGCCGGCGGCGGCGGCGGTGGCGGCACAGTGTTAATAAGGTTCCAGCCAATCAACTCCAGGGCGCTAAAATCGTTCGCAGTCGCGTCTTCGTGTTTTCCGGGCCCGATCGTCGGATCCATAATACCGACGAATCTTCCCGTCAGTTCATCATCCTGCCAGTGGCTCGACTGTCGTAGATCGCCGTCTCCGACGTCCGGATCGGGACCGCCGGTCGATAGACCCAATTCCGTGGTTGTTACACCGGAAACAACAAATGTCTGGCCAGTGAAGTAGGTCTGCGAGCCACCGATCGACATCACGCGTTGAGCGGTTCCGAAAGTGCCGGTGGTCGTTCCGGGTCGAAAACGGTAGAGATCCCATAGAGCAGGGGTTGCAGTTGAACCCTGGCCCGCCCCCGAAGTGAAACCGAGAGCGTGTCCAATCTCGTGCACCGCAACGGCAATAAAATCCGTCTGGTTGAACTGGATTCCGTTGTCCGGATTGAAGTCAAACGGAAAATTCTTGTTGAAAGCCATCGTGGCCACGTTGGTGTCCGACGGCACAGTTACAGGTATGCCTAAAGCAAAAGCCACCGACCGGCTAACCGCGACGACTCCACCGTTGCCAACGTCAGTCGGGATAAATGAACTGGGCAGGGCGTTATAGGTCGTGGTTTCGGGCGCGCCGGACGAACTTGCAAGAAGATTTGTGCGCGCACTCGGATAATCGATCAGGGTCCGTCTGGAACTGGTCGAACCCAAAACGTTTTGGGGAAAG
>DATNJO010000486.1:0-3819 GCA_035603895.1 Pyrinomonadaceae bacterium | reverse complement strand
AGCTAAATCAAAACGCGCAGAATCCGAACATCAAGATCGTGCGGGACGATTCGATTTCGAGTAGCGGTTGCGCGGAAATTAACTTGAGTCCCGCGGGTGGTCCATACGTGATTAAACTGCCGACTTCTGCCGCAAGTAATGACTTGTGGAGAATAGTAGAAACTATCGCGCACGAGATCGGTCACGCGATCGGTCTGGGAAATGTGACAGATTTAAACGAATGTGGACTCAGCAGCGTGATGTCGCCCAGCATCGACAACTGTTCCACTCAGGTAGGCAGGACGGTGACTACTACAGACGTCAACCAGTCGCGCAAAGCGATGAATTCCACGACGCGCGTCACCTGTGAAAGCCAACTCAATAATTCGCTGGAAGTAGACGAGCCGGTTTCTACGCCAACCCCGACGCCAACGCCGCCTACGTGTTTTGGCGACAGCGAGAGCTGCGTGACGCATTCAAATTGTTGCAGTGGCATTTGCAACAGCGGACTTTGCAGCGAGGCTGGTCAGGGCGGATCCGGAGGCGGTACACCGGTACTTGTGGACGTGTTAGGGAACGGGTTCAGTCTGACGAATGCGGCCGGCGGTGTGAACTTCGACCTCGATACAGATAACTCCGCGGAGCGAATTTCATGGACGGCTGCGGGCGTTGATGATGCGTGGCTGGCGCTCGATCGAAATGGCAACGGGAGGATTGATAATGGTTCCGAACTTTTCGGCAATTACACGCCGCAACCCGACCTGTTCGACGTGCCAAAGAACGGTTTTCTGGCGTTGGCCGAGTTCGACAAAGAGTCCAATGGTGGAAACGGCGACGGTGAAATAACAAAGGCGGATGCGGTGTTTGGCGGACTGCGTTTGTGGCAGGACGCAAACCACAACGGCATCTCGGAAGCATCGGAGCTCAAGACTCTCAACGTGCTGGGCCTGAAGTTAATTGACCTCAAGTACAAACTCTCGCGGCGTACTGATGAATACGGGAATCGTTTTCTCTACCGGGCGAAGGTGAAAGACGCCCACGGCGCGCAAATCAATCGCTGGGCTTGGGACGTGGTGCTGGTTCGGTGATGGGCTTACTTCTCGTAGTAAGTGATCGCGCGATAGGTAACGGTCAACGGGTGCGTGCCGTTTGCAGCCGTTGACCACTTCGTTTGCTTGGTCCAATTGCCCTGCGCGTCTACTGAATCGGGGATTTGCGACTCTCTTTTCGACGGCTCTTTCTGGTTGACGGTTAATTCATCCAGCAGCCGGCCTTGATCGGAGATGGTGGTGAACTTTTGGAGCGAACCGTCGGCGTTGTAGAACGCGATCTCGTGACCGATGCGGACGCTCTTTTCGGCAATTGATCCATCCGGGCGATACTTTGTCATCTCTTTTCGATTAGGAGCGATGTAGACCTCGACCACCTGTAATATTCCGTCCTGCCGGAAGATCTTCCGCTCCCAACTGAACACCTTCTCACCTTCATATTTGTAGGTGAAATGTTCCATCAGGACGCCGCCGGCACTGTATTCGCTCGACTCGAGCAGTTGCCCGCGAGTGTTGCGTTTGAAGCTGGTCTTTGAACGCAGCGAACCGTCGCCGTTGTAGGTTGCTTCTTCTTTAATACGTCCGTCGTCGTCGTAGCTGTCAACGATTCGTAAATACGCGTTGCCGGCGCCGTCGTAGTTAATGCACTCGGTCATTTTCCGGCCGTCGTATTTCATCTCGATGCGTCGCGCGAGGAGACCTTTGTTGTAGATGTACAGGTCGGTTCGGTTCCCGTCTGTATTGAACGTCGCCTCCGATTGCACCACTCGTGGTCCCTCGACGTAATTGCCGTCTTTCAAAACAAAGGTCGAGATTTCCGTCTTGAAGGAGCGAACCGGTCCTTTGAGCGCGTAAGTCGCATCCGCCACCGAGCGGTCCTGCGTGTGGGCCATGGCGGACGCCAGGAAAGAAATGAATGTGACGAGCAATAGAACCTTAAGACTCTTCATCTCCTTAACCTCCCCGGAAATGTTTGGCCGCATTATAGATCCGACGGCAGTCCCTAACCATCGATAGCCGTCGGTAGTGCCCCACGATCGGTAGCCCGTCGGTAGCTCCCAACCCTTGGCAGGTCCTAACCGTCAGTAGTCCTAATCTTAACGCCGAAGGCGTTTTCTAATTTCAGCCCAGGGTTGGCACAACCCTGGGTCATAGTATGAGAAAGACTACTAACGCTGAAAGCGTTCGCGAGGAAAGGGCGCCTCTCGCCAATGCCTTCAGCATTTGGTATGGAGTATTCGTTTAGTCCCAGGGTTGGCGGTCTGCCAACTCTGAGCTCAAACTTGTAAACGCCTTCGGCGTTCAGATTAAACTTCGTCGCAATGTCTGGCGCCCATGCGCGCTACCTGTCTACGTCTTACTTGTCAGGAATCGCGAGCTTGTAGAGCTGAGTTTTGGAGTTCCTGTTCTCTCCAAAACCATCACCCCTGTAGCTCGCACCTATCGCATACAACAGCGTGCACGAACCTGGACTGCCGTAGATTCCATGCGAACCTTCGGTCGGCTTACCAAACCAGACGTGAAAGACCCGACAGGGAAGTTCCACCTTAAAAGTTCGGCGAAGTTCCATTTTTGCTACGTCGATTTGGAAAATAGACTGTCCGTGCGAGACGTATAACATTTTTTCGTCCCGGCTGATCACCATGCTGATCGAGCGGTGATTCTTGTAGGGGGTTCCGGGTGTGCGCTGCCTGGTGTCGGTCAATAGATCGGCGACCCCTTCACCGCGTGGCAGAGTGAGACCGTGCGTTTGTTTCCAGGCGTGATTGTCGACGCGCGAGACGCGTAGCCCCTGATTCTCACCCTGGGAATGCAGGCAATAAATACTCTTGCCCTCTCTACCGAACACGATTTCTTCTTCGCGCCCTGCTGACTCGAGCGCAAGCACGCGAATTGTTCTGTCGGAACTGCCCACAACAAACAATCCACCATCGATACCGACGGCGACTTCTTTGACGCGTTCGCCTCCCGGAGCAACCATCGACGTCGAAACCGCCATAGGTGAGACCGTCTTCGAAGACACCCACGCCGGAAATCCCGCCATCTTATTCTGGTCACGAAAACCTTTGACAGCGTCCAACGATACTTCGCGGCTGTTGCCGGCGATTATCTTTTGCGGCCCAGAGTTGTTCCGAGCTATATATTTGGCGCTCAAAAGGTAGTGCAAGCTGATGTTTTGAACGTTCGTCTTGTCTTTCTTAATGCCCAGTAAAAAGTATCCCTGCTCGTTCTGACACTTGATACCAGTGACGACCGCGTAAACATCGCCCACATTTACTTTGCCCTGCACTTGCAGCGAAGAATCGAGCACGTGGATATCAGTATCGCCGAACATGGCGAAAATATATTCATTGGAGAGCACGATACTGTTCGGCGTAGAAAAGATACCGGAGCTTTGAACGCTGGGACCTTTAGTAACGGATAGGTTTTCGGGATTGACCTTCCAGACCTCCATTGTGAGCAGTCCCATACGGCGCGCCAACGGCAGATAGATCGCGTCGCCGCGATCGGTCGCAACGCCGTCGCCGATGTACAGGGCATCCAGTTCCTGCTTAAGAAGATAATTGATCTTGCATTCGTAAGAAGTCTCGCTCTTGTTAGGAAGGAGTTCGGGACTGAGTCCCGTTGATTGGTCGGTGTTGATGCGAATCATTTTTTGTTGCGGCTCTGCGCCCGGCGATATTTCGATGCCGTTGGGAAGAGCGAAGTCAACGTTGACGTGCAATTCACCCGCGCCGTATGCCAGAAAGTAGAAGGCCGGCGTGTTCCACGCGATTGTTATTTCCTCACC
>DATNJO010000485.1:0-4418 GCA_035603895.1 Pyrinomonadaceae bacterium | reverse complement strand
GAGCACAAACGCCACGGCGGATAGCAGCACTAACAACGGCTTCTGAGTTCTACCAACCACTGCTTCTTTCAAGGGCGTGACAACGGTGCGTGGACCATTGCCTTCACTCAACCCCGCTGCTTCGCCGACTTTCGGGTGTTGCCTGCCGAAGTTCTGAATAATTTCCGTCGTGTGTGCTTGCGCCTGGGCCAACGTCACGCCGGGCTTGAGCCGTCCGACTACCTGGCCGAAATATGGCGCAAACCTGTTTGCGTCGAAGGCCAACGGGACCCAAAGATCGATTTCCGGCCGGGGGAATTTGAAGTTCGCGGGCATGACGCCAACAATCTGAACCGGTGCGTGGTTCAACATCAGCGTCCGGCCGATTACGTTTTTGTCACCTGCGAATCGCCGCTGCCAAAATCCATAACTGATCACACAAACCGAGTTATTGCCGGGTGTGTCCTCGCCTTCCTGAAACGTGCGGCCGGCGATTGGATTCACGCCGAGGACTTTGAAAAAATCCGCGGTCACGTTGGACACGGGCAGACGTTCCGGTTCGCCGTCGCCGGTCAGGTTGATCCCGCCCGCGCTGTAAATAGCCATCGATTCAAACGAGCTATTGCCCTCGCGGTAGGCAGCGAAACCGGCTTGCGAAACGGGCCACACAGGAAGACCGAGTTTCGGACTCGATTGCAGCAGTCGCACTAACTGGTCGGGCTCGCGATATGGCAGCGGACGCAGCAGGATGCTGTTCACCAGACTGAAGATCGCCGTGTTTGCGCCGATGCCCAGTGCGAGTGTCAACAAGGCGACGAAAGTAAACGCGGGGCTCTTCGCGAGCACGCGCAAGGCATAACGAATGTCGTTAATCATCCGTGTAGTCCCTTCTGTTTTGAGTACAGCCTTTAGGCTGCCGCGCGAAGCACAAGCTAAAGCTTGAACTCAAAACGCTCACTCATAACGGATCGCTTCGAGTGGCTCGACGCGGCTTGCCCGCCACGCCGGCACGAAGCACGCCAGCAACGCCGCTAACAACAACAGAAACGCCACGCCGCCAAATGCGCGCAGATCGAGCGCTTCGACGCCAAACAACGTCGATTGCATCGCGCGGCCGACGAAGTACGCGCCCACCAATCCGATCAACGAACCGCTGATCGCCAGAATCGTTCCCTCTTTTAAAACCAGATTGATTACTCGCGAACGCTGCGCGCCGAGCGCCATCCGAATGCCAAACTCCCGCGTGCGTTGGGCCACCGCGAAAGCCATCACCCCGTAAATGCCGACACCCGCCAGCAACAGTCCGAGTGCGCCAAAGAACGAAAACAACACCACGCTGAAACGATCGATCGCCAACGCATCGTCGATGATCTCCTCGAGCGTTCTCGCACCCGCCAGCGGCAGATCCGGATCGACCGTGTTGACCGCCGCGCCAATGCTTTTGAGCACAGACTTCGGATCGCCTTCAGTCTTCACCACCATCGACGCCTGTGGCCACGGGCTCTGCACGAACGGCACACTGATCTCCGAATACTCTTCGCGGTTTCCAGCGCCGCGCACGTCGTGAAAGACACCGACGATCTGCCACTCGAGCGGTTTTCCTCTCGGCTTGCCGGGTATCAGTTCGTCAAACGCGATTCGTTGCCCGATCGGATCGGCTTCCGGAAAGAAACGCTTGACGAACGACTCGTTGACCATCGCTACTCGCGGACTCGCGGCGGTGTCGTAGTCGGTGAAGTTGCGTCCTTTCGTGACACGAATGCCGAGCGCGTCGACGTAATCGGGCGTCACGATCTGAAGCGCGGAGCCGGGACGTTCATTCGGATTCGCCACCGGTTGGCCCACAATGCTGACGCGCACGCCGAAGTTTGGACCAAGCGCCGGAATGCCGGTGACTGCCGCGACCTTCGACACTCCGGGAACTGCTTTGATTCGTTCGTTCAACTGCTGGTAGTAAGCACGAATCTGATCCGGACCTTCGAGACGCCGCTCCGGCACGGGCAAACGAAACGTGAGCACGTGCTCGATGTCGATGCCGAGATCGATGCGCGTGAGGTTCCAAAAACCTCGTAACGCGAGCGCGCCAGTCGCGAGTAGCGTCAGCGCCAACGCAAACTCAGCAACCACAAGCCCGCGCAACGCATTGCGGCGAACCGCGCCACTGCCGGTGCGTCCGCCGAGTTTGAGCACTTCGTTCAGATCGAATCGTGTTGCTTGCCATGCCGGCGCCGCGCCAAACAGCAGACCCGCAACCGTTGTGACACCAATCGTGAAGAACAGGACCGGAATGCTGATGCGAATGTTTGCCTCGGACGGCAACATCGTTCCAACCGGCGGCATCACCGCTTCGATTCCCTTGATGATCGCCCCCGCCAGAAACACCCCGAACGCCCCGCCAATCACCGCAAGGATCAAACTCTCGGTCAGAAACTGCGCAAACAACCGCGCGCGCGTCGCGCCCAGCGCCGCTCTCAACGCCACTTCTCGTTGCCGCGCAGTGCCACGCGCCAAAAGCAAGTTCGCCACGTTGACGCAGGCAATCAACAGCAGAAAACCCACCGCTGCCAGCAACAGCCAGAGGTTGCGGCGCGTTGAATCCGTCATGAAATTGAGGTGCAAGAGCTGAACACTGATGCCGCGATTCGCATTCGTTCGCGGAAACTCGCTCTGCAATTGCGCGGCAATGCCGTCCATCTCGGCCTGCGCCTGGGCCAACGTGACGCCATCCTTTAAACGCGCCATCACCGGATTGAAATTCGAGTCGTGTGCTATCTGCTCGGTTGTGAACGACAGCGGCACGAACAACTGCGAGTTCAAGCGATCGTAAATGCCCGGTTGCAGCACGCCGACGACGGTGTAAGGCTCGCCGTTTAGCCGGATCGGTTTACCGATGAGATCGCGATTCGCGTTGAAGTGACCACTCCACAAACGATTACTGAGAATCACGAAGTGATCGTTTCCGGGTTGAGCTTCTTCTGGAAGGAAGTCGCGGCCGAGGAGCATCGGCAAACCTTCCATCGTGAAGAAGCCCGGCGTGCGCCGCGAGCCCGGGACCTGTTCGGGACGATCGTTAGTCGAGACGTTGAAAGAGCCGCCGCTCCACGCGTTAATTGCCTGAAACGATGTAGTGCGCCGGCGCCACTCGAGAAAATCTGCCGACGCGACCGAGTTGCGCCCGCCACGCGGTCCTCGCGTCCAAACCATCACGAGTTGGTCCGGGTTCGGATACGGCATCGGTTCAAACACCGCATAGACCACGCTGAAGATCGCCGTCGTCGCGCCGATGCCGAGTGCGAGTGTCAACACGGCCGTAATCGTGAAGCCTCTGTGCTTCAGCAACGTGCGCAAACCGAAGTTAATATTCTGTACTAGAGTTCTCATAGCCGTTTTGTCCGTGTTAATCCGTGGCTTCTACTCGTAGCGAAGCGCAATTAAGGGATCGACTTTCGTCGCCCGCCGTGCCGGGACGTAACAAGCCAAAAACGCAACCACCAGCAACAAACCACCGACGCTGACAAAGGTGACCGCATCCGTCGCCGTCACTCCGAAGAGCAGATCGGCCATCACGCGCGTCACCGCCAGACCGCCCGCAATACCGAGCAACAGTCCGGCAAACGTGAGGATCATTCCCTGCCTGATCACCAGCTTCAGTACATCACGCTGCTGTGCGCCTAAAGCCATGCGCACACCGATCTCGTGCGTGCGTTGGGCCACTGCGTAAGAGATCACGCCGTACAAACCAACACAGGCGAGCACGAGCGCGAGCGTTGCGAACAAACTGAGCAACAGCATTTGAAAACGTTCGCGCGAGACCGTCGCGGCAAGCACCTGGTCCATTGTTCTGACGTTTGAAACAGGCTGGTCCTTGTCTACTGCCCAAACCGCTTCACGCACTGCGCCGGCCAGCGAAGCAGCGTCACCACGCGTGCGCACCACGAGGTCGCGCGGCGACATCCACGAACGCCGCTCCTGTGCGTAAGGCGCATACAGCTCAGCCATCTGATCGCCGTAGAGACCTGTCTGGCGCACATCGCCGACCACGCCGATGACGGTGGCCCACGGATTGGGCGAGTCGGGTGGTCCAATCTTGAGTCGTTTGCCGGTCGGATCTTCGCCGGGCCAGAACTGCTCGGCCAGACGGCGATTTACGATTAGCGCCGGCGTCGAATCTGCCGTATCGCGAGTATCGAACACGCGCCCGCGTTGCAACGGGATTCCCATCGCGCTGAAGTAATCGGGGTTAACCACACGATAGACCGCAAACGGAAGGTTCGAATCGCTTGGCATCGTGCGTCCTTCAACGCTGAAGCTGAACTTCATGCCGCTGGTCGATAACGGCAGACGCGTGTTTATGCCCGCGGATTCCACTCCGGGTATTTCGTTGATACGCCGCAGCAGTTCGTCGTAAAAGGCGCGTCTTGATTCCGGTTTCTGGTACT
>DATNJO010000484.1:0-9426 GCA_035603895.1 Pyrinomonadaceae bacterium | reverse complement strand
CGCTACTGGTTCCTGGCGACACAGATCGCTGAGGTCGCAAGATACAACCTCCCGACTTGCCAGGACTACTTCGACCTCGCGGCAATGCTGCAACGCGGTGAGATGGTGTCGGTTCCGGGCGTGACGGATACTTACGTCCTGTATGGTGTGGCCCAGCGCGTTGACGACAGTGAGTTTACCAGTGAACCAGGTGTTACCCCCGACTATGGACCACTACAGGCACTGGCGAAGAATTTCGGCGGCCGTTCGTACGACCTCAACGTGCCTGCCGATCGCGCGGCGCTTAAAAGCAACATGCTCAGTTCGTTACGGCCGGCAGCGTTGAAAATACTTGAAGAAGTGGCAGAGGCGTATCATCGGCAGTTCGCTCGTCCGCTGCCGGTGAGTTCGCTGGTGAGGCCGGAGCAGTATCAGCGCGCGCTATCAAGAGTGAACCGGAACGCTGTAAAGATCGATACGCCGCCACATTCAACCGGTCTCGCGTTTGACATCGATTATCGGTACATGACCGGCCCCGAGCAGACGTTTGTAATGACCGAACTTGCGCGTCTGAAGAACGCCGGACGTATCGAGGCCATACGCGAACGCAACGCTAACTATCATGTGTTTGCTTTTATGAATGGTACCCGGCCGAACGATGAATTGATTTCTGCGAAGTTGGAAGAGGCCATGCCTCCCGGAATGGAAGCAAACCACGCAGTCGAAAAAGCTAAACCGAAGAGTACAACCCGGAAGGTGCGTAATAAACGGAGACGGCGGCGTTAGTTTGACCGACAACGAAAACCGGGACGAACCACCGTTGGTTTTCGTGCATCGGAACAGAACGTCTATGAAAAACGGCAAGGTTCATGTTGTTCTGATCGTGGTTGTTTTTGCAGCCGTGGTGACGTTTGTTTCGTTGTCAGCGCGGAGCAGTAGTCGTGGTGTAGCGGTGCAGTCGAAAACTGAATCGACAGTAAAGCCCACATCCCGTGTCACCGATCGAACCACCACTACAGGCACAAAGACGTCGACAGCAGCTTTCGCTGCTGCGGCTTCGCAAAACGCTGCGCTCAGAAGTGAACTTACCTGGACCTTTGGCGGCAAACAGCAACGCGGCTGGTCTCTTTACGAACTATTGATTAACAAGACACTCAAAACACAGGAGAATGCTGCGACGAGTGACTTCGCGTCTGCCGTGGCCGCGTGGCAGAAACGCTCTGGTTTGAGTGCCGATGGTGTGCTTGACGAAGACGCGCTGATGCGACTCGTGTCGCAGTGGCAGAGCGACCGGTTGAAGAACCGCGCTGCGGCAACGCCCGATCAGTTACTCACGGCGCCGGCAACTGATTTCTACGATCCATCACGCACCGAGGAACTTCGCCAGGTCGAGCGCAATACTTACGCGGCCTACAAACGCATGATCGCCGCGGCCCTCGCCGATCGCACACTGAAGCTTGCGCGCACTTCGTCCAGTGAGCTTGCGCCAGGTGAGAAGTACTTCAAGATTATCTCCGCGTTTCGTTCGCGTGAGTATCAGGACGAACTGCGACGCCGATCTCCAAACGCCGGCAGCGCGGGGTTAGCAGTAAACAGTCCGCACTTCACCGGCCGCGCGCTTGATATCTACGTCGGCGGCGATCCGGTCGACACCAAAGATTCGAATCGTGCAATTCAAGTCGACACCGCCGCCTACCGTTGGTTGGTGCGCAACGCCGAGCGCTTCGGCTTCCGTCCCTACTTCTACGAACCCTGGCACTGGGAATACGTCGGTTAGCCTGCTTATCAGAAACCCACCAACGAAGTTGGTGGTACTTTCATAGTGGCCTAGTTAGAGGGTAGGCTGGGTCTTGAAGTACCACCAACCTCGTTGGTGGGTTCCTGATAAAAGTTTTTCTTTAACGGCTAACCTTCGGCTGAGAAACAATCGATCAGCATAGCGGCGGTTTCTTCGGCTGCTTCTTCCGGGAAAAAGTGACCGCCGTCTATGGCTTGTCCTCGAACATCGTTGGCCCACTGACGCCAAATTGCCAAAGGTCCACCTTCATCAGCGTACCAGCTCGCGAGAGCGCCGTTCGCGCTCCATAAGGCAAGCACGGGACAGACAATGCGCCGGCCCCGCTCACGATCGGCTCTGTCGTGTTCGCGATCGATCGTCGCTGCTGCACGATACTCTTCACAGATTGCTTGCGCGTGTTGTGGATTCTGAAGAACAGCGATATATGCGTTCCGCACTTCCGCCGGAAATGCATCTGCTGATGAACCCCATTGAGTCAACGCGTTATCAACAATCGTTTCCGCCGCGGTGGTGAGAATGCGTTCGGGCAGTGGTTCGGGTTGCGCGAGTAAGAGCCACGGCCAGAAGGCAAGCGCGAATCGATCGTCTGCGCGTTCCCAAACGACCTCCGTCGGCACGATGTCGAGCACCGCGAGTCGTTCGATTTGATCGGGATGATCGAGCGCCAGCCGGGTAGCAACTCGGCCACCACGATCGTGTCCCGCAACGGCGAATCTTGTGAAACCGAGATGTTTCATTACCGCGATCATGTCGCGCGCCATCACACGCTTCGAGTACGGTTCGTGATTCGCCGTCGAAACGGGACAACCACTATTTCCATACCCGCGCAGGTCTGCGCATACGACGGTGAACTGCCGCGCCAGCAAGGGCGCGACGCGATGCCACATCAGGTGTGTTTCCGGGAAACCGTGCAGGAGCAGAACCGGCGGGCCCGATCCATGCGTTCGCACGAAGATAGTCGTCTCACCGGTGTGAAATTCAGCGGCTGTAAAATCTTCAAACATTTCGGCTGTCGCGTTAAGCGCTAAATGGTAATACACTTTCTGCCGATGAACATCGTGCACTACATCGCTTTCTTTCTGACGTTTGCTCTAACACCACAAACCACGCCGAGCAAAGACTATCTCTTTTACGTGCTGTCAGAGTCGGCCGATAAGATCTCGCTGGTTCGTTTTGACGGCAGTAAGGCTACGATCGATCAGCAGATCGATACCGGCGACATGCCGATCGATATCGATGGGCCACACGGCATTGTCGTCTCGCCCGACCGAAAGTTCTACTACGTTTCGATCGCGCACGGCCGCCCGTTCGGAACTGTCTGGAAGTATTCAACCAGCGACAATAAGGTAGCCGGCAAAACAACGCTCGGAAATTTTCCCGCCACGATGGACATCACGCCCGACGGCCAGTTTCTCTACGTCGTGAATTTCAATCTGCACGGCGACATGGTTCCGTCTACAGTATCAGTCGTGGCAACGCAGACCATGACCGAGATCGCGCGCATCCCGACGTGCACGATGCCACACGGTTCGCGCCTCAATCCGCAAGGCACTAAGCAGTACTCCGCTTGCATGATGGACGACATGCTCGTCGAGATCGACACGCGCTCGCTTAAAGTCTCGCGCCATTTCCTCGTTACGAAAGGCAAAGAAGGTGGAATGGCTGGTCCACCCACAATGCACAGCTCGTCGCATGGTGGAATGAAAGACATGAGCGGCCACGGCTCGGAGGCGCCAAAGCCCGGCGACAATTCATGTTCGCCGACATGGGCCGAACCTTCAGCAGACGGCTCATCAGTTTTTGTCGCGTGTAATGCCTCGAGCGAGATCGTGGAAATCAACGCAAACACGTGGACGCTTGTGCGTCGCATTCCCGCGCGTCCCGGCGTTTACAACCTTGAAGTCACGCACGACGGTCAGCGACTGATCGCCACCAACAAGCGCGATCAATCAGTTTCCATTTACGAATTGAAAAGCGGAAGGGAACTGGCGCGTGTGCCAACCAAACGAAAGGTGCTGCACGGTGTGGTCGTCTCGCCTGACGATCATTATGCGTTCGTCACTGTCGAAGGAGTCGGTTCAGAGCCGGGCACGGTCGAGATCGTCGATCTGTCGTCGTTGAAAACAGTCACAACTCTCGACCTGCCGCCCGGCGCTGCCGGTATCGATCTACTGTCCCGGTGAGGTCGTCGATCCCTTTTCGATCTTTTCGCCGAGCTTCATGATCCACAGTCCGGAAAAGACGTCGTTGAAATAAATCAGGCCGTTGTGCGGTTGTGCTCCCCACGTGAACGGCAGGTTCGGATGAAATCCGTTTGGATCGCCGGTCCAGATGCGCGCAATCTCTCGCCCTTGCTGGTAAAGATCGCCGCGCAGTTCGCCTGAAACATCCACAACTCGTCCACCGCCACTGTAGTAACCGACGTACATCACATCGTTCTCGACCCACATGTTATGCGCACCGCCTTCCGGCACCGGATACTCCGCCACTTTGCGCGGTGCGTTGATGTCTGAAACATCAACTACATGAACGATGCCGCGCACTGGCGTCCGTTTGGGCGACTTGAGATCGAAGATGCCCGGGAAGACTTCGTCACCGAGGAATACATAGTTCTTATAGCGATAGACAGAATGCGTGCCGGCGAGCCAGCCGTCGCCGTAGAGTTCGTGATGATTGAAACGTAGTTGACTGACGAACTTCGGATTTTCCGGACTGCCACCTTTAATTCCCGCGCCGACGTCGAGAATCACCAAACCATCGTGCCAGTAAGCGAGATAGGCCAAGCCGTCTTTGACTTGCAGATCGTGAATGTAACGTCCGGCAATGTGGTCGCCTTCCTTCGTCTGAATCGTGGAGACCATCGGGCCCTCAGTTTGCCAACGCGCAACCTCTTTTGGATTCTTCACGTCAGCAAAATCGATCACGCGCATCGAGCCCGTCGCATCGTCAGTCAGGTAAACGTAATGATCGTGAACGAAGGCACTGTGGACGCCGCCCGTGACAGTCGCGGTGTATTCCGAGATCAGTTTCGGATGAGCAGGGTCAGACGTGTCGTAGAAAGCGATGCCGTTCTTTCGGTTCGACGCGCCTTCACGTGAGATCACGAGAATCTTGCCGTCAGCCGTCGTCATGATGTCATTGACGAGACGTGCATCGACTTTGATCGTATCTGTCAGTTTCGGATTGGCTGGATCGGAGATGTCGTAGACGAGAAACTTATCCGAGATCGTTGAGTAATAAGCATAGCTGCCGATGATCCACTGCTCCGCGCCCTGAAACTCCTTGAACGGCGCGCGGCCCACCACCGTCAGCTCGCGTTCGAGATCACGCGGCGTAACTACAACCGACGCGCTCGACGAAACATTTCCGCTGCTTGCTGTAACAATGTAAGTCCCCGGCATCGCGGCGACGAATCCGCCGTCCTGATCGACAGTGGCGCCGTTACCACTCACAGCCCATCGCGTCACGACGTCGCTGGCCGGATCTCCTTTCGCAGTGAACCGAACTACGTCGCCAGTGCGTGCTGTCCTGGCGCCGGCCGTCACGAGCAAGCTGCGCAGGTTGTTTTTGACTACTGTGATCGTGGTCGTATTCGTTGCCGTGCCTGATTTAGCAGTGATCGTCGCTTTGCCTGGTCCAACTGCAATCACAACGCCGCCGTCATCAACCGTCGCCACTTGTGCGTTGTCAGACGTCCAATTGATCGGCACGCCTGTTCGTGGAACACCGTTGAGAATGCGCGTGACTGCTTCGAGCGGTACGCTGGCACCAACGACGATCGGCGTTTTGAGCGGGGTGATCTCGACCGTCTTAACACTGGGCGCCTTCACCATGAACGTAGTGAAACCCGGCGTCCCACCGACCATCGCGCCGACAGTTACTTGCCCAACGCCAAAGAGCCGGACGTTCCCGTTGTCATCCACCGCTGCGATGTCGAAAGGACCAGCGAAGTACGCTGACGGCTGTTCTTTAACGACGTTGCCGGCGGCGTCAGTCGCCACCGCCGTTAGTTTCACCTGTTGACCGACCTCCGCTTCTTTGACAGAAGGAGTGATCTGAACAGTCTTGATCGAAGACGCGGGCGCTGCTGAATTCGGGCCTTGGGCCAAAACATTTACCGACAGCAGTGCCCCGGCGATGATTGCGAAAAGTGATCTGGTAATCATAAAAACCTCCGCGTGTTATTCACGTGTAAGCGCCTGATCGATTGCTTGCTTGAGCCGCTTGCTGCTCCAACCAGCGGCGTAACCGTCCCAGTGGCTGATGATGCGGCCTTCAGGATCGATGACCATGGTTTGCGGGACGGCCCTTCGGCCGTTGGTCAATGTGCGAGCCAATACACCATCGGCCCAGCCCAAACGAAAACTAAAGCTAACGTCCCGCAGAAATCTTTGCACCCGCTCGCCCTCGTAACGAGGATCTTCAACGGTCAGACCGATAAATTCGACGTCGCGGCTGGAGTATTCCTTGCGCACTCTTTCGTACTCCGGAATCTCTCTGCGGCATGGTCCACACCACGACGCCCACAGATTGATGACGATGACCTTGCCCTTGAAGTCTCCCAGGCGAAAGTTGTCGTTGCCGATCGCCTTGATCGGACGGTCGCGTACGCTCTCGGGCAGACTCATCAGCTCCGTGAGTGGCCGCGGGGCGGATGACCTGACTTCTGGCTCGGGCGTGAGCGGTGGTTGCACGGGCGCAGGTGGCGTCGACGAAGCCGGCGTAGTAACTCGCCTTCCGGATTGCGCGGTAAGGTTGATTGCCGAAAAGGCAGCGAGGAGGAAGAGCAGGGGAATTCTTCTCATAATAAGTTGAGAGAATAACGCATTTTCAAGGCTTTGAGCAGTCTGAATCAGCGATAACCGGTCGCGTCGGCGGGTTTGCCCGCGTCTTGAACTTCGACGGTGTAGCGCCAAGCGTCGGGCTGTGAACCGTCGACATCGGTAAAGCCGTAGATCTTTGCTAACTGTCCGCTCGAAAGCGACTGGCCGTTCCAGCGAGCGACGTCCGCGTCCGCAGCAAGATGAGCAACAGCGCGTCCGACGTAACGCGGCGTTTCAGTGATGATGAAGTGTGGCTGGACCTTAGTAGCGTCGCGCCAGTTTTCTTCGGTGACGCCGTAGTTGTCGAGCATCTGTTCGGAACGTAACCAACCGGGGCTGAGCGCCAACGCCGTGCATTCGTGTGGTTTGAGTTCCTGGGCCAACCCCCACGCCATTCTTACCACGGAAGTTTTTGCGAGATCGTAAAAGAGCGAAACGCGATAGTGAGTGTCATTGTATTCGGCGGTGCCGTCGGTGACTTCAACGAGGAGCCCACCTTTGTTTTTGATCAAAAGACGTAGCGCGTAATGATTCGTGATGAGATGAGTGTCGATCGCAAGGTGAAGCATGCGTAAGCCGTTCTCGATCGAGTAATCCCAGACCGGCGTGTTCCACTGGATGAAGTGATCGCCGCCCCAAATGTCGTTAACGAGAAGATCGAGCCGCCCGTGTTCTTTCTCTATTCGCGCGATGAGTGCTTCGACTTGCTTTGGATCTAGATGATCGACTTGAACCGGAATCGCGCGTCCGCCGTCGCGCTCGATTAGCTCAGCAGTTTCCTCGATCGTCTCCGGCCGGTTTATCTCTGAGCGTTGTTGCCTGGTCGATCGTCCCGTGCAATAAACGATCGCGCCCGCGGCGCCAAGCTCGCGCGCAATACCACGTCCCGCGCCACGCGTCGCACCAGCGACGAGAGCGACTTTGCCTTCGAGTGTCATTGATGTTCCCCCTGATGATTGGCGGGTGGATAAGAAGGTGAGGCCTCTTATCGACCGAGACTTCTAGTAATGGATTACAGCGGTGTAGTAATCGTTGAAATCCGAGACAGTGTTTGCGCTGGCGCTCAGTGTGATTTTGTGTGGCCCCTGGCTGAGCTTGACCGGGATGTAAGCGGGAACCACCGCACGATGAGTGCTGCTCGCATTCGAGAAGATGTGGGCGGTGGCCGCCTTTTGGCCGTCGATTGCGATATCGATGCCTGTCATCACGTTTGCCGTCTGAGTCCAAACGGATCCATTCACTTCAATGTACATCGGAGAGTCACCGATCGCATTGAACTGAGCGGTGATAGGTAATGGTCCAACCTGATTGATAAGTACTTGAACTGCCATTCCGATTTTCCTTTCACCCGTTACGAATTTTGGGAGCTACCAAGTGTTAAAGCGCGGGTGACAGTATTCCTTCGCTTGACTGTTGTCAATCAAACTCTTAGACCGCTTCGGATTGCGAGGAGAAGTGAAACTTCTTCACCTTGAGTGCGGGAAGGAGTGCGGCGTTGCCACCCTGGCCTTCCGAATTGCCGACGCGCTCTGACTTGCCGATCAGGTCGACGTTTCCCGGCGCGAGGAGTTCGATGACGCTCTGGTTGAAACGGAAGTTCTTCACGGGATATTGAATCTTGCCGTTTTCGATGTACCAGATACCGTCGCGCGTGAGACCGGTCTGCAACATCGTGCGCGCGTCAACGCCGCGGATGTACCAGAAACGACCAAGCAGTAGACCGCGATCCATCGACTTGATCATGTCGTCAATCGACACTGGCGACTGCGAGCTGTCGATAATGCTATTCACTGGACCAGGCGTCGGCGCTTTGTCTTTTTGCTTCGCCCAGTAGCGAGAGTAGGTCAGGTTTTCCAGGACACCGTTGCGCACGAGATAGATTTTTTCCGCCGGTAGTCCGCCTTGTGCCGACTGCGAACCGGGCAACTCGGGATGCCACGGATCGCTGTAGATATTGATGCGCTCGTCGAAGATTTTTTGGCCCAGCTTTGTCTTGCCTCCCGGCGCGGAAAATGGACTCCGGCCTTCTTCCGCACTGCGCGCGTCAAAACTGAACGCAAAGAACCCGAGCAGATCCGCGACGGCCTGTGGTTCGAGTATCGCCGGGTAAACGCCGGATTCGAGCACTCGCGGACTGCGTGCATCGAGTGCTTTACGAATCGCTTCGTTGGCGACACGCGCAGTATCGAGTTTGGCAACGTCGAAATGATTACGCAGGAAGTAACCGGAGCTGCTGCCGTCCGGTGTGCGCGCGGTCGTTGCCAAACTCACCAGACTCGATCGTTCGTAAGTGAAGTTTCCGTTCTTTGTTGCCGTTGCTCCCGCGGCTCCACGCGCCTGGTGAAAACCCGCGCCAACGACTTTCGCTTTTTCACACGCAGTAATCACATCGTTGATTGTCTTTGCGCGCGTGGTGACGGAAATGTTCGACGTCGCTTCCGCGTAGCCATTCACCGGCTTGTAAGTTTGCTTACTCAACGTCGGTATGTACTCGCGATCGACCGGTGAGATACGCGCGAGTTGTTCGGCGAGTGCGACAGTGGCTTTGAGCGACTCGTCGTCGATCTCGTTTGTCGACGCTGCGCCACGCTTCTTGTCGATCCACACGGTGACACTGACACTGGTGTTTTCGCGCGCGCCGCTCGTGGTGAACGCATTCGAAGCGAACCGCAGATGGCCATAGTCTTCGCTCGTGACGCTCACGCTCGCGTCATCCGCTTTCACGTAGCTCAACAGCTTATCGCAGATTGCGCGCGCGTCTTTTTCGCTAAGTAGCATCTCGATCTCCTCTTAGGATCGCTGGGCAGTGTTGAGTACATTCACCTG
>DATNJO010000483.1:0-4090 GCA_035603895.1 Pyrinomonadaceae bacterium | reverse complement strand
CGAGGCGCCAAGCCATCGGATCGGGTACGTATTTCACCCGGTGGCGAATTTGAGGCTCTGACACCAGGCACCTTCACTATCAGGGCTCGATTCAGAGGAAATATAGATGAAACGACCGTGACCGTCCGCGGCACTCCAAGGCCAGACTTGAAAGAGAAGCCGTTCAAGACACGTTCAGTTTCGTCACGTGATAATCCTGCTTCAGAGATTGGGTCCGCAAAAGATGAAAAGAATGTCGATCGCGGCAGTAGTGTGAAAGTCAGCACAAACCGCGAGCAGGCTAAAGGCAACGCCCCCAAGCGTGCACATGCCGCGAAAGCGAAGCCAGGTGTTGGACCAAACCCGGCGCCAATGTTTCTCGACGACGGTTGGGGCGACAGCAATTACTGGTCGGCCGACGATCCCGTTAACCGCGTTGGTGATCCTCCTGGCACACCACAGGACAGCGGCGCAGGGAGTGGGAACTTTCAATTCACTGCTCCTATTTATGACTTGCCGGGACGGCAGATGAATATCGCACTCAATGCGGTTTACAACTCACGTCTTTGGAACAAGGCAAACTCTCAAATCAACTATGACAACGATCACGGTTGGCCTTCCCCGGGTTTCTCTCTGGGTTTTGGCAAGATGCTGGGCATCAGCATCAACAATGGCTACATGATGGTTGATGCCGACGGAACGAGACACAGCTACACAGGTACGATTCAATTTTTCAATTGGGGCACAATCGGCACCCTCCATACGACTGACGGGTCGTTCATCGATTACACCTATACGACCGGCACGAACGGAGTCGTCACGTCCGCGGAAGCCAAATTTCCCAACGGCACCGTAATCACTTACGGCGCACATTCCTCACCCGGTGGAGGAGTCTTCCCGACGTCGATCACAGATGCCAACGGAAATATCATCACGATTACGTACGTCGGCAACAGCGGCCCGCGTATGCAAACAGTCACGGACACGATGGGGCGGGTTCTTAACTTTCACTACAATGCCAACAACCTGCTCACCGCGATTACCGCACCCAACCTCAGCAGCGGCACACGAACGCTGGTCAGGTTTCACTACAAGCAACTTGCGTTGAGCTACGGCTTCAGTGGACTCACCGCCGTAGTGAGGGACGCCAATCCGTGGGTTGTAGACGCTATCTACTACCCATTCAAGAACACCGGGTTTTGGCTCAATGATTCAGATTCGTATTCCAGCTACGGCATGCTCGCCAAAGTCGTTGAGCAACGGAACATGGGGTTCTCATCTTCCGGCCTCACCGACATGGGGACTGTGACGCAAGGTTCAACCACGCGCACGCTAACTTATAACTATCCGCTCACTGCAAACTTCAGCCTGACCGATGCGCCAACTTACACGACGCTGGTCGACAGTTGGTCGCGTGACGGAACGAATTTCGATTCGGCAACGACGAGCTATTCAGTCACTCCGAACACCTCGCCGGCCGTGACGATTGTCACGCAGCCTAACGGCACGAAGACCAAACAGCTTTCTTTCAATGCGCCGGGCCAATATAACGATGGACTCGTCTATCACGACGAGAGCTACGTCGTCGCAGGAACAATCCTGCAAAGCAGCGATTCGTTTTGGGAACAGGGTGCTTATGGATCGCCGCGGCCCTACAGGGTGGAAAAGATAGATGAGCGCGGACAGAAAACCGCTACCGAGTTCAGCTACGGCACTGTCTACAACCAGGTGACGGAGGTGCGTGACTACGATTACGGCGGCGTCACGCTGATACGTAAAGCAGTAACCGAATATCAGAACAGCGCCAATTACACTGGCCGGCACATCTTTAATCTTCCTTTGTCGATGGAGATGCGTGATGCCAGCAACGGCAGGTTGTCGCGCACTGAATTTCAATATGACGGCCAGACGCTCACGGACACGCCCGGTGTCGGGATGCATGCCGAGTCACACAATCCGTATGCGCCTGAATGGGAGCAGTGTGAATGTGGCCTGTGGGACCAATGGCAAATCGAATGTCTGGATTGGAGGTGCCAGTGGCTCACCAATTACAACCCGGCCACGGATTATCGCGGTAATCTCACCCAAATAACTGTCTACAGTGATGGACCAAACCTGGGGGGCGCGATCTCGGAAAATCGTTTCTATGACATCACCGGCAACATGATCAAGAGAACCACCATTGCCGGCGAACAGACTACTCTCGATTACAACGTCAACACGCAATTTGCCTTTGCCAACTCCGAGACGCGCGGCTCAGCAACGGATGCTTTCGCGCAGGTAAAGACCAGTTCGACTTTTGATTTCAATACCGGTCTTACTCTATCGGCTACCGATGCCAATGGCAGGCAATCAACCACCAGTTACGATACGAACACTCTGCGGCCTACCAGTTCTATCTCCGCCACTGGGGCGCGTATTGATTATGGTTACGACGATGCGGCGATGACTTTTACCACCACCACCTATCTCTCCGCGGGTGAAGGTGGCGGCATCGCCGAGCAAAATGTGAAGAAGCTGAATGGCCGTGGACAGGTGCGGCAACAACAAGCATTGGGGGTGAGCAGTGTTTGGGACATTGTAGATACCACCTACGATAACATGGGCCAGGTGTCGCAACAGTCTCTGCCTTATCGCACAGGCGATACTCTGCAATGGACCACCACAACCTACGACGCAGTCGGCCGAACTAAGACTGTGACCGCTCCTGATGGGAGTGTGGTCCAAATGTTTTACAACGAAGCGTCGCGCCCGAGTGTGGCGTCGAGTACGCCGGGTGAAACTACGCGCATTCAGGATGCGTGGGGACGCGAGCGTTGGGGCCGCACTGACGCCGCCAATCGTCCGGTCGAAGTCGTGGAGCCCGATCCCAATGGCAACGGCTCGGTGGCCACGAATGGATTGGTGACCACGTATACCTACAACACGCTGGGCCATCTGACACAGACTACCCAGGGAGCGCAAACGAGGAGTTTCAAATACGACTCGCTTGGACGTTTGACCGCACAGAAGTTGGCCGAAGTCAGCGCTACGCTTAACGACGCCGGAACTTATGTCGGCTCGGGCAGTTGGAGCGATGTGTTCACCTACGACGCGCGTTCCAATATCACTTCCCGAACGGACGCGCGCGGCGTCAAAACGGTCCATACCTTCAACAATGACCCGCTCAATCGCCTGCAATCGATTTCCTGGGACACGAGCGGTTTTGGCGACTCGTCGAATCCGATTCTATCTTCGGCAACGATTACTTACAGCTACCGAACGAAGAGCACTGGCTCGCAGCTTCTTGATGTGACGCAGCTCAGCAGCGTCGCAGTCTCTGGTGTGAGCACTGAAAGCTACACTTACGATACGGAAGGACGTGTCAGCGCGACGACTTTAACTCTGTCCAGCCGGCCGTCTTTTCCTTTCGTCACCGATCACACTTACGACTCGCTGGATCGCATGAAAGATATGCGGTATCCCGCCGAGTATGGCAATGGCAGCGCACCGCGAAAGGTTGTGCATCACGATTACGATGTTGCCAGCCGTTTGAGCGGACTGACTTACGACGGCCAATCACACGCGTCGGGTATTGTCTACAACGCAGCCAGCAACAAGACTTCGCTCAGCGTCGGCACCGGACCGAACCAGATCAGCGAAGCCTATACCTACAACGCACAGACGGGCTTGATGGACGGTCAGACTGTTATGCGTGGCGCCACAACGTTGCTGAATCTTTCTTATGACTACGCAAATGCAAATGGAAAACGCACGGGCCAGATTACAAAGGTCCTCAATAACCTGAATCACAACAAGGATCGCGGCTACAGCTACGATGCTGTAGGAAGACTGGTGCAAGCCACCGGTGGTCCATCGGCTTCTCCGCTGTGGACGCAAAACTACACGTACGATCGCTACGGCAATCGCACTGCCGTTTCGGCCAGCGGCTTCTCAGCAAAGAATGAGGGCCGCTCTACAGAATCGCCGCGGGACTTGTTGGCAAAGAACGCCTTCGAACTCCCGGCTTTTCTAACCGATCCGACCAAGCCAGTGTCAGACTCGCCTCTCACGCTCCGCGATCCTAACGCCGGTGCGAACGCGAACAATCTGAGCACTTCGGCTGTTCCGT
>DATNJO010000482.1:0-7565 GCA_035603895.1 Pyrinomonadaceae bacterium | reverse complement strand
TCGCTTGACTGCATCGGCCATGCGGCGCAAAGGTGCGGAGTTGCGAATCTCGTCGCTACGCAACAACAACTCAGCGTAACCAAGAATCACGTTGAGCGGATTGCGAAGCTCGTGCGACATGATCGCGAGAAACTCGTCTTTCAAACGATTCGCTTCTTCCGCTGTGTGACGCAATTCATGCTCGCGCGCGAGAAGCTCTTCTCGTTCCTGCTCGATGTGCTTGCGTTCGAGATAGTCCGCCGCCTGCCGCGCCAGGAGGTCCATCAAGCGCATTTCCTGCTCGGTAGGCCGGCACGTTGTGTGGAAGTGAGTCGAGATCACGCCAAGAACATTACCCGTACTGCTCACGAGCGGAGTGGATTGCACGGCGCGCACACCGGCTTTATTCAGCGCACTCAACGACGGACTACCGACGAACAGCGCACTATGCCGCACATCTTCTACAACCACGCGCTGTTGCGTTTCAAATGCCACATTGGAAGCTGAAGGCTTGGCGCCGTCGGGAAAAATCTCCCCAAACGAGGGATTGAAACCAGCTTCATTAGTCTTGCTGAGCAAACCTGAACCCGGATCGAATAACTGAATGTTTCCTTTATCGGCGCCACTGATCTCGATCGCGACGCTCAGGATTTCCTGTAAACAACCGTCGCGATCGTTTCCATCGCGCGCGCAGCGAGTGCCGATCTCGTTTAACCGGCGCATGGCTCTCAAGTCGGCAGCACTGTGTTCGAGGATTCTATAAAGACGATTTTGACTCTCGACCAACTCCTTCGTGCGCTCGGCAACCTGCTCTTCGAGTCCGGTCTTGGCTTTGCGCAGGTCTTCTTCGAGATCTTTTTGCGCCGTCAGATCGGTAATAACGATGCTGATGGAGTTGGTCTCCGGCTGGAGTTTGGCAAATGAAATCAGAACCGGCACTTCTCTGCCGCTCTGGTGTATGAGCAGATACTCGCGGCGAACAGTCTGGAAACGCGCCTCTTGCAAGTCGCGGTCAAACTGCTCGCGCATCTCCGGCGCCACGTAGCTACCGAATTGAATGCCACTGAGGGTAGTTCCATTCAGCCCGAGCATGCCCCCGAAGTTTCGATTGCTGTAGAGAATCATCGAATCGGGCGACACGCTTACTGCGCCCTGGTTCATCTCGTCGATCATCAAGCGATAAGGATAGTCCGCGGTGCTGAGCGTGTAGATCACTTCACCTTGCGGACTATCGACTACCAGCGCGTCTACTTCACCGTCACGAATTGCGCGCAAGGTTTCTTCAGCTTCTTCCAGCCGCTGACGCAGTTCAATAAGCTCGTTATCGATATAGTTTTCCGCTTTTTTCGCCATACTCATTCATGAATATCCAATCCGATCAGAAGTTTCTGCGTGTTGGACAGGTCGCCGACGAACCGGCGAAGCGGCGCCGGCAGTCTCTTAATCAATGTTGGCGCGGCGATGATCTGCTCGTCGCGTGCAGCGTCGGGGTTCTTGTAGATGTCTATGATTTGCAGTTCATAGGCGCCGGGCAAGTACTCTTCGCAGAGTCGCTTCAAGTTATAGATCGCCTTCAACGAGTGGGGCGTTGAACCCGTCACATACAATCGCAGAATGTATTCCGCGCGGTGGGCGCGCTTTTGCCTGAGGGCTTCTTCAAACTTCGCGGTGGCACTGCGCAGGTTTCTCGTCAGTTTGCCGTTGCCATTACCGTTCGATTTTCGCTTGCTGGTGTCAGCCATACATGCTCCTAACGCGGCTGAATATCTAGTCCTACCAGAACGCGTTCAGTGTTTGAAAGATCCCCGATGATCTTCCGGATCGGCTGCGGAAGTTTGCGTACCAGTGTCGGGACAGCCAGGATCTGATCGCCACGGGCCAACGTTGGGTTCTCCATTAGATCGATCACTTCAATGTGATACTGGCCCTTTAAATATTCTTCGCAAATGTTCTTCAGGTTCTGAAACGCAGTTATCGAACGAGGCGTTTGCCCGGCCACGTAAAGCCGTAAGTTCCAACGGTTAAGGTTGCCGGAGTCAGTTTGCTTAACGTGTCCGTTCTTTGCTGCTCGCGATCGGTTAGTGGGGGTCATCTGCCAGTTCCTTTCCGTGATTTTGTTGCTCCATTTTCTTCCAGATCGACGTTGATATCGGCATGCCGCAACCGGGCCATCTCGATTCTTTGCGTAGCCGCTACGCTTTCCCGTTTCTGTTCTTCCTCGAGTTCTCGCAGCAGCGAGTCGCGCTCTGTTTCAAATTGGTTCCGCAACGCGACTGACTGTGCTTCGTACAACTCCTGCCTGCGCTGCAACTCTCGCTGCTTGCGTTGACGTGCCTGCTCGCGGTCAACCACGGCGGCACTTTCTCGCGCGGTCTGCGCGGCACGCGCGGAACCCATCAAAACGCCTTCCGGACCAACATAGGCATCGATCAGCTCAATGCCATGATCTGTGAGCCTGAATTCACGCACCTGGTTTGAGTGCGCAATGCCGCGCGCTTTGAGAATGTAGAGGCCGCGATTGCGCTCGCCATTCGACTCGATGTTTTTCACCAGCAACCACGTATCCATCAGTGACGACACGCCAACCTCTGAGTCTTCAGCATTGTCGCCGCTGCCCGTCAGACTCGAAAACATCGCTGTGATCTCCCGCGACTTGAGAAAATCGATCAGTCGCGTGAGCATCGATTTCGTGTCTGCTTCATCGCCGATTGCGAGGAAGTTTGTGATCGGATCGACGACTACAATGCTCGGGTCGTATTCCGTAATGACCTTATGAATCAACGCCAGGTGTACTTCCAAACCGAAGTTTGAAGGCCGCGCGTTCTGAAAGTACAGATTTCCCCGCTTCAGGTACTGTTCGAGATCGATTCCAATTGACCTCATGTTGCGGATGATCTGATCCTGTGATTCTTCAAAGGCGAAGAAGAGCGCACGCTCACCGCGCCTGCAAGCTGCATCAACAAAATGCGCCGCGATCGTGCTCTTGCCGGTGCCCGCGGTTCCCGAGACGAGTATCGAGCTTGCGCGATAAAAACCCTTGCCACCGAGCATCGTGTCGAGACGCTCAATACCACTGGAGATTCGTTGAGTCGGCGCTTTGTGATTCAACCCGAGCGAAGTGATCGGTAAGACGGAAAAGCCGGTTTCATCGATTAGAAAAGGATATTCATTAGTGCCATGCGACGTGCCACGATACTTGATAATGCGCATCCGTCGCGTGGAGATCTGGTTCTGCACCCGGTTGTCCAAAAGAATCACGCAGTCGGCGACATATTCCTCGAGACCGTAACGGGTCAGAGTTCCTTCACCGCGTTCGCAGGTGATAACCGCGGTGACGCCTTTCTCCTTTAGCCAACGAAATAACCGGCGCAGTTCGGCGCGGATGATTGCTTCGTTCGGCAACGCCGAGAACAGTGCTTCGAGCGTGTCGAGCACGATGCGTTTGGCGCCGATCTGATCTATGGCGTGTCCGAGCCGGAGAAAGAGTCCTTCGAGATCGTATTCGCCGGTTTCTTCAATTTCGGAGCGCTCGATGAAGACGAAGTCGACGAACAGTTTTTTGTCGGCTGTTAGTTGTTTGAGATCGAAGCCGAGTGAAGCGACGTTGGTAGCGAGTTCTTCATTTGTTTCTTCAAACGATATGAAGACGCCAGGTTCGTTGTAGAGCATGGCGCCGCGAACGAGAAACTCCATCGCGAAAAGAGTTTTGCCTGCGCCAGCGCTGCCACAGATGAGTGTCGGACGGCCGGCGGGCACTCCGCCGCCGGTGATTTCATCGAAGCCGGGAATGCCGGTGCGCTCCTTGGGCAGACCGACGATATTAGTCGATCGGTTACGACGGTTCGTTTTGCTCACAATTAAGCGGGCTCCTCTGGCACACCTATGCCAGGATTAAATTTTTAGGGGAAAGCCGGTTCAAGGAGGGGGTACCGCATGTTTATAACACAACTTGGCTTTCGGCTGGTAGAGCGGATTGTACGGTTTAGGGGAGCAGTTTGACAGGATTCACATCGTTGACGTATCGGCCAGGATTTGCATAAACTTCGCATCGAATCGAAGGCGAAATCTCCCAGCCTCAGCGGGTTCTCACACAACTAACAAAGCGTCCGAATATAACTATTTGGCGTTAACACCTTCGAGGAGTGCAGCCCATGCACAAGCTGACATACTTTTTGCTAGTACTGGTGTTAGGTACTTTAACCTTTTCGGCGTTTCGTCATCGGAATCTCACAACCTCAGCGGCTATACCGCAGAGACAGTCCGACCTAAAAAAGGTAAACGAACGCTTTCCGAGTGCCGACTACGACAATCAGGATTTATCGGACCCTAAAAAGAACGCGAAGAGAAAGCGCTATAACGATGGCAAATTGGTTTACTCCAAAATTGATCCATCAATGGTCGAATCTGTATTTACTCCGGAGCCACATTTCGCTTTCCCGGCACTCCCCGTAGCTGAGAGCGAGTTAGTTGTGGTTGGAACGATCGGAAGTGGACAAGCACAAGTTTCCGAAAATAAGAGAAACGTTTTCTCAGAATTCACTCTGATTGTGGAGAGCGTACTTAAATCGAAAGATCCCGGTGTGGTTCAGGGGTCAGTTCTGACAGTCGATAGAATCGGTGGGCACGTTAAGTATCCGAACGGACAGAGGGTTTTATATCGTGTTTTTGGAATGAATATGCCTCAAACCGGATCACGCTATCTGTTCTTTTTAACCTCCAAACACGATAAAGCAGACCTGTCTATATTGACCGCGTATGAGTTTACACAAGACGGAGCGGCTCCTCTTGACGAGGAGTTACCGCAGGTTAGAAGTCTCACGGGAGTTAGTGAGAAAGATGTACTTCAAAGAGTACGTGAACTCTTGCCGAACCCTTCCAACTAACGGAACTCACAGTTTATGTCTCGAACAACTCATTTCGTGCTGCAATTATGCCTGTTAGTCATTTGGGTCGTACTACGTTCGGCGAACAATCCCGTAACAGTCAGTTCTCAAACCTGCACTCAGCCCGATTATATGTGGAAAAACCCGCTTCGAAAGTTCTGGAGGCCTACTATTGGGAACGTCGTTGTAAAGATTGATTCGCTCTTTGGAACTCAATACCCAGGCGTTTCAGACGCGGCAACCAGAATCTCAGCAGGACATCAGATGTGGAATGACGCTACCTGCTGGGCAGGTAGATTCACTGATTTCGGCCAACGATCATTCACAGCAGACGAGTATGACATGCAGCCGCCGTCTGGTCAGGTCTGGTGGTTGGTGGATGACCCCGGTAACGGTTTCAATGGGGGAGTGGGTTCACATTACGGAACGGATGATCGCGTCATCTCTGCCGACATCAAAGTTGCGCCTGGTTTGGTTGTTGGAGATCCTGTTTACTTTAACTATCTCGGTACACACGAGATTGGACATACATTCAATCTCCTTAACTGTACAACCGCATGTACTCCATCATCAATTATGGGCGGACACACAAATGGAGTAGCTGATGTTGCTGGACCCGGTGATTTGTGATATTCAAAAAGTCAATGCCGAGTATTGTCCAACACCAACGCCAAGTCCCTCTCCCACTCTCGAGCCACTTCCGACGCCATGTGAAGGTCATTGTCCTGGCATAGTGGCAATTGGACAATCCTGCTTTGGTCCTGAAGATATATGCGCTTTTCCAGATAACTACGGTTGCCAAACCGGTCTTTACAACATTAGTGGGTGTTGCTGTGCGGCCGAAACACCTATTTTGATAGATGTCCTTGGTGATGGGTTTAGTCTTACTAATCCTCAAAATGGCGTTAACTTCGACGTTGACATAAATGGCACGCCCGAAAGGGTGTCATGGACGGCCACCAATTCAGATGATGTGTGGTTGGCCCTGGACCGGAATGGCAATCGGTTGATCGATAATGGCGGCGAGTTATTCGGCAACCATACGGCACAACCTGAACCTATCAATGGAAACGCGCGCAACGGCTTCCTTGCACTTGCCGAGTTTGACAAATATGCAAATGGCGGAAACGAAGACGGCTTCATCACACAAGCGGACGATGTATTTAGTTCCCTGCGGCTTTGGCGAGATATCAATCACAACGGCATCTCTGAATCAGTAGAACTTGAGACTTTTAAATCGCTAGGTCTTTCTAGCATTGAACTCGACTACAAAAAATCCAGGCGCATCGACGTTCATGGAAACATCTTCCTCTTCAGAGCGAAGATACGGGATGACAAGAATGCTCGGATGGATCGATGGGCGTGGGATGTGGTGTTAGCCAAAGGCCAATAGAAAGGTCTCAAGTGGTTAATAGAATTGGCGTCCTGTACATCAGCCGAACCCACGGCGACACTGTTTCCGCGTCCGGTTGCCATGTAGACCTGTTTGCTATCCGGCGAGACAGCAACGCCTTTTGGTTTGAGTTGTGAAGCGCCGTCACCGCGCGGTAGATCGATCGTCTTGATGATTTGGTGGTTTTTGGTGTCGATGGTGACGGAGGCGAACGGGCCTGCGGAGCCGCGGCTACAGTCGCATCAACTCCTCAACTTCACACGCAAGCCGCGGCCGGCGCGGATCGGATAAATCTAATTGCTCCCAACGTACGCGATAACCATTTTTTCGCGGCAGGTGCAGCGTATGCATAATGTCGCGGCCTATGCGCCACGCCGACAATCGTTCCAGAAACGCATAACCACCGACCAGAAACTCCGTCACAAAACAGTGACCCCGTGCATTGAACTCCGCACGCACTTCTTCAAGCCGCCCGATGGACCGCCCGTTGAGCGCAAACACCCGCTTCCCAATCAACAATTCCAGATGTATCTCCTGTCGCTTCATTTAGCTCCCGGAATGCGCCCAATCACCTTCTTCCGCAACCACAACTCCCACTCCAACGGCGGCGACTTCTCTGCCTCGACATCCGCAATCACCTGGTTCAAACCGATCTTCAGCTTACCCCACGGAATGCGAAACGGATCCGGCGAGATCCCGCGACCTCTCAACCAGTTCGCCACTCTTCTACCAACACGACTGCTCAAACGATTCATCAGCGTCGTGACGCCGACTTCAACATAAGCAACTCGTGGCGCACGACCCAGCTCAAGCTCCAAAACAATTCCATCAACGCGGCCCATGCGCCGTTTCTCTCGATCGTCCAGTTGTTTATCGAGACAATCCCTGACCAGTTCCATTAACCGCCTCCGAAGATCTGAAGTGGAATCGTAACCACTGCCAGCACAAACGCGAGTCCGATGATCGAAATCACTACTGCATTCGAGATCCAGCCGTTGCGATAGACGCGAACGTAGCTGTAGTCGTTCATCAGAAAGAGAAACGGCACGACCGAAACCGGCAACGTCGCCGCCGTCAGCGCCATCGAGAACACCGTCATCGTCAATGGATCGAATCCAACCAAAACCGGCAGCGTTCCCAAAGCGATCGTCACCGTGTAAGCAAAACTGAACCGAGCTTCTTCAATCGGCTTTTGGTTCTCGCTCCAGTTCCAACCAAATCCCTGTGCGGTGAGATAAGCCATCTGCAAAGTGATCTCCATCGCCGCGCCGAGACATGCAATGCCCAGCGACGCAACCAGCAACCAAAAA
>DATNJO010000481.1:0-4728 GCA_035603895.1 Pyrinomonadaceae bacterium | reverse complement strand
TGCACCGCCGTTCTCGTCTGCTGCTACACAGTCGTACAGCGCACGCGGGCGCGGAACGATGACCGTCGATGGTCCCGGCTGCTGCGACGGAGTCGTGTTTCCAGGCACCTTTGAAATGAACTACGAAGTCGATAGCTCTTCGGGCCGAGTCAACATCTCGCGTCTCTACACAACTCTCGCCGACATGGACGTCACGTTTCACTTCCTGTTCTTCGAAACCGGACGCGCTCACATTCGTTGCGGCACCGCGCGCAACGATGCAGAGATAGAGGGAAACGTCGACGCGTCGGGAAATCTATCGATCGCTTCCGGCGCCGCCACCCTTTCCGGCACTTCATATCAACAACGTGATGCGAGCGGCGAATGTGGCGGCGACGTTTCCGCGATCACGCTGAACAACAACGCGCCGCTCACAGGCGTTCTCGATCCCGCGTCGAACCGGATTTCATTCGCCGGAGTGTTTTCAGCCACGACTGAAGGCAACACCTACACAGTGCGTCTCGATATGACCGGCGACTATCTGAATCGCCCGCCGGTTGCTGTGTTTGGTGTCGATGGACCAGGACTCGAACCATTTGCGCAAGGCGGATGTCCGGCCGTGATGAACGGTGGTAATCCACCCGAGCCGACAGTCGAAGCGAACGATCCCGCGGGCCTGAAGATGTTTTTGAAGTCGTTCTCACGCGATCCGGACGGCTCGTGGCAAGGTGGTGATTTGCAGTTGGACCAGTGGTTCCACGCGCGTAATTCAGAACCGCTCAAGTTCATTGGTGAGAGCCGTCGGCTCGGACCGGTAGTCTTCGAGTTTGGTCCAATTCATCACGTGGAATTGCGGACTACGGATCGGGCCGGTGCGCTTTCCAAAAGCGACTGTGACTTTCGCGTCGTAGACACAACACCTCCATCCGTCACGCCACCAGGTTCAACGACAGTTACGGAAAGCGTTTCGGGCGGCGCGACGCCATCGACGTCAGACGCACTAAAGAATTTTCTCGAGCGCCCATCCGCAACCGACACGGTTTCCTCGTCGCCCAGCAGTTTGCCTCCGCTTCTTAACGGCAAGGAAGTAAAGCCCGACACCTTCTTTCCCAGCGGTAGTTGGTTGGAAGTGAAGTTCAGGTTTGTGGATGGATTCGGAAACGTCGGCAGCGCGACGTCGTGGGTCAGAGTGGTCGCTCCCAGGAAGTAAGCCGGAGGCAAACAGATGAAACTAAGAATCATAATCTTTGCGATCCTGATCGCGTTTGAAGCCGGCTGCGTGCTGATTACCGACCAGGCATACACGCGTCCGAACTACAGCGACTACATCTGCACGGCGACATTGGTCGACACCGCGAACGGCGAGCGGCGCAGAGTCTCGAGCTCGATGCTCAGCAATTTGTCGCCTCGACCGCCCGCGCGAACTCTTTTTGATTTTGACTGGAACGGCGACGGTATGCGCAATGAAACCGATGTCCGACTTGATTGGCGCCGGTACATTTCGGAGAGCATTCTTAGTACCTCCGCTTTCACGGGCAGAACGTGGTGCATAGATCCGAACCAGATTAGTTGCACGCGCCAGGGACATGCGATCTTCCGCGGTGCATTACCGGGTCCGTTGCCGTCGATGACTCCGATGGATTGCTCGATGCCGAGTGGTCCGCAACTGGAAGTGACCGCACCCGGACTGACTTCAGATAATCAACTCTCATTTCCCGATACCAATATCGGCAGATCGTCAGCCACAGTTACGTTCACGGTTACAAATCGGAGCACCGTGTCACTGCGCGTCAACTCCGTAGACTTCACTGGCGGAGCCGACCGCGCTGACTTTGTTAAGACCGCGGATTCGTGCCAGCCCACCGCGGCGGAAATGACTGCCGGAAGAGGTCATCTTCTCGCCGCCGGCGCTGCCTGCACCTTCGATCTTCAGTTTCGTCCACAACACAGAGACGGTGTGCCCGAATGTAATGCTGCGTCGCCTAACGAATCATGCCGTCGCCGGGCCACGGTTTTAGTCGCGGGTGAAGTTGATTCAAGCCGCAGCGCACTCACGCCTGTCAGCGTCGGCGTTTCAGGTCGTGCGATCGGGGGCGAGATTGTCACTGAACCAACCGAAGTCTGTTTCCCAACTGCGCCCGCGCTCGGGACGTGCACGCCATGGCAAACGTTGCGTATCCGAAACGCGAGCAGTGGCGATCTAACGCTGACCTCAGCCCGACTGACGCGCGCGGGCAACATGTTCGAAGCACCCATGCCGTTTCTAATGCCGTTTACCCTACCGGCGGGCCTTCCACTCGATGTGAACGTCCGCTTCTGTAACGTCGCCAACGATCCCACCGATGGCGAATTTACGATCAACAACAGTTCGCCAGTTAACCCGACAACCGTCGTGACATTGGTGAACCCCTTACACCGCACTTGCCCATAGTGCAAACAGAAACTCAGAAAGGAACTCACAATGACAAAATCACACCAATATCGTCTCACCACTCTCTTCACTTTCTTCACCTTTTTCACTGGGGTCCTGCTCATACTCCGCACGTTGCCCGTGCGATCCTCGGCGGCCGCACAAAAATTCCGCGTCACAGACGTCTCCCTTAAAGCCGACAATGCAAACGGCGGCGGGCAATGTCCTGTAACGCTAAACTTCACCGGACACATCAGTGCCGATAATGCGGGAACCGTCCAATATGTATTCATCCGCAGTGATGGAGCCACTGGACCAGTACAAACGCTTGACTTCAAAGCCGCGGGAACACAGACCGTCTCGACAAGCTGGACGCTCGGCGATGCGAAGTCTTTACCTTCGTATCAAGGTTGGCAAGCGATGCGAATCATCTCGCCGAATGCACTCGAATCGAGCCACGAAACCGGATCGTTTGCGATGAAGTGCGGCGAGTCTGCAAATCCGATCGACAAGGATGGAAACCCGCGAACTTCAGAGTCAACTGGCGCGCCACGCCCACTCGCGTCGAGTTTTCGCGTCACGCTAAATGGTTATCGAGTCGATCATCAGACTCGTGACGACGCGTTGGAACGAGACGGCGTCGGCGATGAAGTTAGTCTTGTGCTGGATCTGGCAACAGTCGATTCCAGCGGCAGATTTGAACCGCGTCGTTGGGGCAATATCTTTTCGTCCTTGATGGGCCAACAGCCGCGCAATGAGATACGCGCCGGTACGGGCAGCGATCGCGGCGGACTGATCACTGGCGATGGTTTTCCTACCGCAACACCGTGGCGGCGACTGACTCCTGTTAATCCGGGGATTCCGCCAAACACTCTCTTCGAAGGCGAACTGACGCAGGGCGCGAATGCCGCACTGATAATCCCGACGATTTGGGAGTGGGACAACACCGGCGCGCTTCGTACAACTTTCGCCGATGCCCTCGAACGCGATCGTCCGGCGATCACCAGTACTGTTAGACGTTTGATCTCGTCTTCGCTGCCTGCAGCTCCAGAGTCTTACGTCCTGCCCGGATCGTCACTCGGCATCGGGAATACCATTACGCTTGGCCATGGTCCACTCGGATTAGGACAGGTTAATGACCGGCCGATCGGAATGCGCACTCTCGACGGCAACTTTGGATTTACGCCGCAAGCCCTCGTGCTGACTTATGACGGCGCGCGCGTGCTTGCTCGCGCGGATTTCGGATTCGGCCGTGGGGTGATTCCGGTGCGTTACCAGGACGACCGTAGTCTCGAAGGCGACTACACGCTCTTCATCCACGTGGAAGACACGAGTTCCCTGCCGAGCGGTCCTTGTGCGCCGGCACTCAGTGCGACCTTCAACGGCACCGCGACGATGACCACAACAAATGACAACGCTCGTGGGCCATTCACTAGCGATCTTCGATTGTCTCTGAGCTTCGAAGATTGCCGTGCGACACTGCGCATCACGGAGTTTCCGTCAATCTCAGTAACCTTCCCCACTCCGATCGGCGATAACACGACGACGGTTACGATGCCTTCCGGTGGCACCGGCACGTTTGCCTCGGGGCGCATCGACATTCCGGTCTCGTTGCGCTTCGCGAACACGATCGCCGCAGGCGGTACATCCTTCGCTGATATGACACTCACGACCGCTTTACCGGGAGGAAGTGCGCTTCGTGACGGATCGGTAACGCTGGTTGGATCGGGCCGTTTCCGTGGCGGCTTCTTAAATGGAAGCACGTGCAGTTTGACCGTCAGCGGAACAATCACGCCCGCGCCGTAAGTAACGGTTCTCCGCGAACGACCCGTTGGTGAGTAGAGTCTTGATCTCTGTCCGCAGGGCTTCTACATCACCAACGGGAATATTAATTATTTCGTTGATGTGCAGCAGCCCACACGCTGTCGAAGCAATCACCGGTATGCCCCTCGCTACTGCCTCCAGTAATCTTCCGGGTTTGTGCTCTACAAACGCCGGAAGAACTACGACATCTATCCCCTTCAACCAATCTTCACCGGCAATTCTGTTTTCAATCACTGTTTCACGCCAAAACTCCGCACCCTCTAATTGTGGTCCAAGCGTGACTACTTTCACGTCCAAGCCTTGAACTGCGGCACGCAGCTCATAGGATCCTTTTCTTCCGATAGTGGAGGAAGGAAAAGCAATCGTGAGCGGCTGCGAAGCAGAGCGTTTCGATCGGAATGTTTTCGTTTCTTTAGGAATGGACCAGTCAAGCAGCCTGTGCTTGTTTGCGTATAAGGCAGCGATCTCTGAATGTGGCGTGATAATTCTGCGCGCAGACTCTAATGCTTCGTTTT
>DATNJO010000480.1:0-3382 GCA_035603895.1 Pyrinomonadaceae bacterium | reverse complement strand
CGTGATCCGGCGCGACGCGCGGGGAATTCCGTTTATCGAAGCCGCGAATGAAACGGATCTGTTCTTTGCGCAGGGCTATGCGACTGCGAGCGATCGCTTGTGGCAGATGGATTTTTTACGGCGCACAGCACGCGGTGAGTTGGCTGAAGTATTTGGCGCCGGGGCCGTTGAAGTCGACAAGCTTCATCGCATTTATGGCTTCAGAAGAATAGCTGAGAAACAGTTCGCTGGTGCATCGGCGAAAACGCGTGAAGCGCTCGAGTCGTATGCGCGCGGCGTTAATGCTTTTATCGAACTGTGTGGAGCGAAGTCGTTACCCGTCGAGTTTCAGGCGCTTCGCTATCAGCCGAAACCGTGGACGCCGATCGATTCAATCGCGCTGGGAAAACTCTTTGCGGAAAAGCTTTCGTTTACTGTTGACGCAGACATCTTTCGTGCGTTGCTCAGCGATCTGCCACGTGAGCGAGTTGAACAATTGTTGCCGCAGAGTTCTCCGTTGGACTTGTTGGAAGAAAGATACAGAGCTTACGAGACGTGCGAATTCACTAACGAACAGCGTGCGCTACTTGCGAAAGTTCTGAAAGCCATGCGCCGCTCGCGTGCGGCAGGCAGTGGCGACAGCGAAGTTGGCAGTAACAGTTGGGTCGTCAGCGGTGCGAAGACGGTTTCAGGGAAACCATTACTGGCCAGCGATCCACATTTACCGCCAACGTCTCCCTCGATCTGGCACATCGTGCATTTGAGTGCGGGCGATTTTCGTGTTTCCGGAGTCGCGGTGCCGGGAGTGCCTGGCGTGATGATCGGGCACAACCAGTGGATCGCGTGGGGAGTTACGAATCTTTGTCCGGACGTGCAAGATCTTTATTTCGAACAGTTTGACTCGGGTGACACGGATCTCTACAAGACGCCGGCCGGTTGGCGTGCAGCAGACGTGCGAGTGGAAGAGATCGCTGTAAGAAACGTAAGCGATGGTTCGCAAGCTGAACCAGTGCGGTTCGAGGTGAAAGTCACGCGTCATGGTCCGGTCATCGTTGAGAACGGATCGGTTGGACTGTCGCTGCGCTGGACGGCGCTCGACGCAGAGATCATCGATCTCGATACGTTTTTCGCGATCAACCGCGCGCGCAATTGGGATGAATTTACAACAGCGCTGAGTGGTTATGCTGGACCACCGCAGAATTTCACTTACGCAGACACTGCCGGTCACATCGGTTACTACAGCGCGGGCCGTATCCCTGTCAGAAAAACCGGAGACGGTAGTTTGCCTTATGACGGCACGACTGACGACGGTGAATGGCTCGGCTTTATTCCATTCACAGACTTACCGCACGCTTTCGATCCGCCGTCGGGCCAGGTAGTCAGCGCAAATCAACGAATCGTGAACGATGCGTATCCGTATCACCTCACTCACAACTGGCGAGTGCCTTATCGTGCGCGGCGCATTCACGAGCTCTTACAAAAGAAAGCAAAGTTTGACGTCGACGACTTCCTGGCAATCCAGGGAGACACTTATTCCATTCCAGATGCGATCTTCGCCGCGGAACTCATCAAAGTGGGCCGGCCATTCGCGAACACGTCTACCGAATGGCACGACCTCGTCGAGATGCTCGAAGGCTGGGACGGTTATTCCAATCCCGAATCGACCGTGTTGCCGATCGTGACCGAGATGCGGAAAGCGTTTCGCACGTCGATACTCGACGCCGCGATTGGTCCTGAACTGGCGGAATTGTACGAGTGGAGAAATGAAGGCGCGTTCATCGATCGCATGATCGCCGAACGCTCGCGTGAATGGCTGCCGCGCGAATTTGTTTCTTACGACGCGTTGCTGCTTTCGTGCTATCGCGAAGCCGTAGACGCGCTCACACACCAACTCGGAACGGATCGCGAACAGTGGACCTGGGGCCAGTTAGCCAAAGTGCACTTTCCACATCCACTCGAAAGACTTGGACCGCTCGGAAAGCGATTCGCAACGCGCACGTTGCCGCAGAATACGGATGGCTCGATGCCCACGGTAAACGCAGGCGCGCGTGTTTCGCTGCGCTTTATCGCCGACTTGAGCGATTGGGATGCGACACGTCTCTGCTTGCCGCTCGGTGAATCCGGCGATCCGGCGAACGAAAATCGCGACGATCAACTCGACGAATGGTACAACGTCACACCGTCGATCGTGCCGTTCAGCGAAGCCGCGATCGCGAACGTGTCAGTTTCAAGGGCTTCAGCAACAAAGTAGGGCAGACTTCCACATTAAGTGTTGACAGGGAACTATTGTCATGGAATACTCGGCAACCTTTTGCTACCCGACATAGGAGACCTCATCCTAAACGGCGGTAGCTTGCCGGCCTGTCCAATCCTCAAATCAGCGATTCAAAAGAATACTCAGAGTTATCAAGCACCCTCCGCAGCACACCTATGCAGCGTCTTGAAAAACTAATCTTTGCGCAAGCCGATCGTACTCCCGAAGCCATTGCAGTCGAGCACAACGGCGCGCGGCTCACTTATCGAGAGCTGAAAGAACAGGCTCTTGAAATAAGCCGCGAGTTGCAGGAGTCGGGTCTACTTCCGGGACTCTCGGTCGCGATCTTCCAGCATCGTTCGCTGGCGACGTTGCCGCTGATGTTGGGCATCTGGGAAGCGGGCGGAGTGGTCGTGCCGATCAATCCGAACACGCCGCCAAAGATGTTGGAGACCATGATTCACGATGCGTCTCCGCGGATCATCCTGATGGATGCTTCGATTAAGACGCATGTTCCTGAATTCATGAACAACGGTAACGGCAGACAGCCGGCCGTGCATCAGTCGGATGATTGTTACGTCATCTACACTTCAGGTTCGGAGGGTCGGCCGAAGGGTGTCGTTGGCACACATCAGAGCCTGATTCAATACCTGACCTGGCAAGTTAAAGAATTTGCGGTGAAGGGAACGGACGTCTTCAGTCAAACCGCGCCACTGTCCTTCGACTTTTCGTGGAAGGAATTGCTGGTCCCGTTGCTCTGCGGCGCGCGCGTGTGCATCGCCGACAGAAACACGGTGATGGACGCACGAAAGTTCGTGGAGTGGGCGAAGGACAGCAAGATCAGCGTGATGTGCTGCGTGCCGACACTGTTGCGTTCGATTCTACAATTACCTAGTTCACACGCCAGTGGAGAGACGTTTTCCTCGTTGCGCGCGTTGTTGATTTCAGGTGACATGCTCCGTTGGGACGACGTCAGTGGCTGGCGCGAGCGTTTTGGTAACGACGTCGCTCTCTTCAATCTCTATGGTCCAACAGAATCGACCGTCATCAAGTTGTTCTATCCGATCCCGGAAACCAGGGCTGCGGGATCGACGAACGTGCCGGTCGGACGGCCAATTGAAAACGCCGACGTTTTAATTGTCGATGAGA
>DATNJO010000479.1:0-5255 GCA_035603895.1 Pyrinomonadaceae bacterium | reverse complement strand
ATGAAGTTGCAGGAAGCTCTCCTGTGCCAAGTCCTGCGCCAGTGGCGCGCGGCCTCCCAATAAACACTCCAGAAAGCGGCATAGGCTAGGGTAAAAATCCTGAAACAGCATGGTGAACTCGTCATCTTGGCTCGCCATAAGCTGCGCTACGTCTCCTAAAACACGCGGGTTCGGGAAAAGTTACAGAAAAAATCTCTGGAAAGATTTTGGGCGGTTATTTGGCAGGACTCAAACGTTATTGAGGATCTTCAACGCGGTCGTGGAAAAAATCACTTCCTTCTCTTCCTCACGAATATCGAGCCCTTCGATCGACGAAACCGCCCGGTCAATCGATCCAAGCAGGTGCGGATAGTCGCTGCCCATGACCATGTGATCCGCGCCAACCATGTTTCGCACCATCATCAGCGTGTGCGGGCTGAACGAAACCGTGTCGTAGTACAACTGCTTCAAATAGAAACTCGGTAGTTGATCGATCTTCGCGCGACACTCGGGAAAGTCGCGATAACCATTGTCCATGCGCTCCATCAGGTAAGGCACAGCGCCGCCGAGATGACCGATGATCCAGCGTATGTCGGGAAAGTCGGCAAACATACCGTCGTAGCACATGCGCGCCACTGCCAGACTCGTATCAAACGGAAAACCGATGATTGGACCAAGCACGTACTCACGAAACGCGTCTGAGTTTGCGGGAATCATCGGATGAAGAAAGATGCACAACTTCATCCGGTTTGCTTCCGCGAAGAACGGGCGATACTCGGGCGACGTGAGCGGCTTGCCGCCGATGTTGCTGAGCAGAATAACGCCGTTGAGTTTTAGTTCATCGATCGCGCGATGGAGCTCGGTGAGTGCAGCGTCGGGCGCGTCCATCGGAATGCTCGCGAAGCCTTTGAAACGTTTGGGATGTGTCGCAATCAGTTCGGCGTAAGAGTCATTGATCATTCGCGCGACTTGCGGCTGGTGTTCTGCGTCGGCGAAGAAGACGTTTGGTGTTGATAGTGAGACGACTTCGACGTCAATGCCGGTACGGTCCATGTCTTCGAGACGTTTTGAAACGTCAGTCATCGCGGGTGTGACGCCGAAAAAGCGCGCGCCGCGGTAAGTGATGATTGTTTGTCCGCTTGGACTCTGGCCGAAAGAAAACTCCGACGGCAGATCGCGAATCGTTTGAAAGAATGCTTCGGTGTAGAAGTGTGTGTGAAGATCTAGTTTGAGCATTCGAAAATATTTTCTAGTTTCCAGAGCGGTCCTTAGAGGTTCAGTTCGTATTCCTGCTCGGTGCGCGTCGCGCCCCAGATCTCGTGTGTTTCTTCGCGAGTAACGACGAATCCCGCCTGCCTGTAAAGATGCGCGGCGGCTTTCAACTCGCTGATGGTCCAGAGCTCTATTTTCTTAAAGCCGCGTTCGCGACAGAACGCGATGGCGCTGTCGATCAGTTTACGACCGAGACCGCGTCCACGCGCGTCCGGGTGAACCAAAAACCACCGGAGCTGTGCGGTTTCATCCGACAGTCCGTTGATGACAATCGAGCCGACGATCTTTCCCTCAAGCTCGGCGACGGCGAAATAATCTTTACGCGAATCGTACGTCTTGGCAAACTCGCCCATCCTGATCGCGACGTCGCCTTCGAACGTGCGATCGAGAGCGTATTCCTGCGCGTAAAGTGTGCCGTGTAAGTAGATGATGTAGCCGATGTCGCCCGGCTCCATACCCGTGCGAATTCTTGTTTCCTCGGTCATGTCATTTCTCGCGTAGGTACTGGCTCAGGCTCTCCGCCTGAACGTACGCACCTCTAAAGGTATAAATGTCGTCAAGCTTCCAGGTGCCGTCTTCGTAAAGAAAAACGAACGACGTGGTGCGCTCGTCGCCGGGGTAGTTGGTCTTTGGTCCCCACTTATATAGCACGTCGATCACCGCGCGCGGGCCATAACGTCTCGAAGCAACAATCGAATAGGTCGTCGGGTAATCCCACGAACCTACAAATGTCGCGTTGCTGGGGAAATCCGGGTCGTCTGCGGGGCTCGTGAACGTCGTAACTTTTTGCGCCAGCGACTTGCGGAGTTCCTGCGTCAACCAACGCTTCTGCGCCGTTTCATCACGGACGATGTTCGCATCGGCTTTTTGCAAGTAACTAAAGAGTTCGCGGAATGATGCTAAGCATTCTCGCGGCGCAACCATCGCAACCGATCTGGTTTTTAGTTCTCGAATGGTGGTTGGGGAAGTCTGCCGCTGTTGCGTGAAAGCAGTTTGCGCGTTGTTCGATACAACAGTCGCAGTGATCAATGCGAGCAGAAAGATTTTCATCGGAGATTTTGCCTTCGAACGGCAATCTAATCGTAACATTCTTGAAGCGAGCGCGGATGTTATAGTGTCGATTAGCTAAGTTATTCGTCTTTTGTCCCGGTTCAAAGCAGCGGCGGCGGCATCCCGGCGGCTCCGATCCCACCTACTCGTAAATAACGGGTCACAGGAAAAGAAGAAAGAAGGGCAGCAGCAGTGACTTCTCAAGCAGTTGCGAGCAGAGACGAACGCGGCCAGCCTACGCTCGTTAATGGCCATCGGACGAACGTCAACAAAGACAATTGGCTGGGTTTCGTGGGTGACGTGGTGAATTTCACCGGCGAGGTCTGTTTTAAATCGATGCTGCGGATCGACGGTCACTTTTCCGGCAACGTAATTTCCACGGACGGCACACTCATCGTCAGCACCGGCGCGGAAGTGACTAAAGCTGTGATTAAAGTCGCAGTCGCAAAGATTAATGGCACGGTCGAAGGCGACATCCTCGCGAGCAAACAACTCGTCCTCGGCCGCACCGCAAACGTCCGCGGCCACCTCGCCGCCCCCGCTCTCGTGGTCGAAGAGGGCGCCCAACTCAACGGCAGTTGCCGGCGGATTTAGACGGTGTCTATTTCGACGGAGTCCTCGCAGGTCGATAGACACGAATCAGCTTCCCGTGGAGTTCAACCGCTTCGGCTACAGAGCTGCTAATTCTTTCTGCTTGTCCTAAGCGATCAGGATCTTCCGTGCAAATGATAATGCCGGCATGACTGGGGAACTGAAGGTGTAGCCGCTTGAAGTCTTGGCGATTGAGAGTCAGGAGCGCTCGTTGGCTTCGATCTGCGCATCTATCTCCGCGCGGTGAGAGCGAACGTAGTTCCAGGCGTTGGCCAGGTCTTGTACCGTGAGGGTCGGATAGTCGCGCAGCAGATCGGCTTCACTAGTGCCGAGGCGACGTGATTGTTCCAGTAGCCAAATAGGTATTCGAGTGCGGGTAATACATGGCACGCCGCCCATCACATCGGGCCTGCTTTCGATGCCGGGGAAATCGTCGCCAAGATCGCGCACAATCCAACGCAACAGTTCAGCCTTTTCCGCTCGCGTCATCTCGGACAACATCTTTTCTCTTTCAGCAGGCGTACTCATCGTTCTTTTTATACCACTTTCCAAGAGACCGGGGAACGAAACACCGCGTCTTTAAGGTCAATACCCAACCGAAGGTAAGTAACAACCGTTCGGTTCGTGGTATTCGCCCATCGACATTAGCGTCATCGGTTTTATTACCCTCATTCCATTCTTCAACAACCAACGAAAGAGCGTGGCCTGGCGGGTCGGGAGTATGACCGAGAGTTGTTCGCACTGATTGCCAGCTCCGAGCAGGAGGGCTTGCATGTCGCGTTCGGTTTCAGCGACGCCGTGGTTCACAGCCCAAAATTGAGGCGCGGAGATGTAAGCGGTGATGCGGCCGTCGCGCAGCGCGACGAAGGGGTTCGGCATCAGTGGAGTGTGTTTGAGTTCGTTGATGCGATCGAAGCCGTGCACCGAGCGGCACAACTCGGCGCAACGATCGTAATCGTCCTCTGTGATTGGCCTCACTTCAAAACCGGCCGCCACTTCGCCCTTCAGAGCGCCTTCGATCAACACGACCGGCTCTCTGACATCGAATCCCAGTGATGCATAAAGCGAAAGCGACGTGGTGTTGAACGAGTCCTGGAGCAAGCGGATCCCGGGGGCACTTCGCCCGCGTTCGATCACGGCTTCCATCAACATCCGGCCCGCGCCTTTTGCCTGCGCGTTCGGATCGATCGTGATTGGTCCAACCGCACGAATCGCATCCGACTCGGCCAGATGATTGGACCCAATCACCTTTCCATCGCGCTCCGCAACCACACTGAACACGTCGGGACGCGACACAAGCATGCGCATGAGTTCAACCGCCGCCTCGGGAACTGGAAAGTCACGCCGGAAGTTGTGCTTGTCCGCAATGCCGCTGAACGCCTCGTAGCAGATCCTGCCACACGTTTCGACGTCTTCGGACGTCATTGGCCGAAGTTGAATTGTCATAAGCTCATTTCCACCTGCGGCCATGCTTGATCACGATATCCACGTTCTGCAAGAGGTCGATGTGGCGCAGGACGTCGCCGCGGACGGCGATGATGTCTGCGTATTTTCCTTCGCTCACCGTTCCGACTTGATCTGACACGCGCATGGCGACCGAAGGCCAGTACGTCGCGGCGCGGATGGCGACCAGCGGGTCGATGTTGAAGGTGTTGACCCAGGCGTCGAGTTCGCGCCAAGTGGTTTGGCTGTGAAAGTTCATGGGAATGCCGCTGTCGGTGCCGATCAAGAGCACGACGCCGGATTCGGAGAGTTGCTGGATCTTGCGCGCGAGTGTCGGCCGGCGCATGGGCGTGATCTGGTAGTAGGAAAGACGATCGGGTGTCTTCAAAGATGCTTTGATGTCGTCGACAATCGATTGCGGCAGACCGACTTGCCACGACGGATCGTCAAGCTGCTCCGGATTGTCGCGAACATACTCGTAATTCAAAAGTCCCTGCACCGTCGGCGTCCAGAACAATGGACCAAGACTCATCTTCGCCGTGCGCTCGCGAATCATCGCGATCAGTTCCGCCGGGTATTCGGGCGCCGTAGCGAGTCCAGTATGTTCGAAACAATCAACTCCGACCAGCAACCCGCGCCGAATCTCTTCCGGACGATGCGAGTGCGCCACAACAGGCAACCTGCGTTTGTGCGCTTCGTCAACGACCGCTTCCACTTCTTCCATCGTCATCAAGTCCTGATCGATCAGCTTGATGACGTCTACGCCCGCTTCCGCTAACGTGCGCACCTTCGCGCGCGCATCTTCAGCACCTTTCACACCCCAGCGCACGTAATCTGTTCCGGGATACGGCTCGTGCTGAATAAACGGACCCGACACGTAGAGCGTTGGACCAGGAAGCTCGCCTTTGCGAATGCGATCG
>DATNJO010000478.1:0-8533 GCA_035603895.1 Pyrinomonadaceae bacterium | reverse complement strand
AGAGGTTCTCCGTCAAGCCAAAAATCGAGCACAAGAGAGAGGCGTGGGCTATCTGATAAATTGCAGGCAGAATGAATACTGCTCACGTCGAGATACCAGACTTCACCTTGTCTCATGTGAAAGACTTCGGCACTCTCCGAGTGCAGCGAGTTCAGGTCGGTGCGAATTGGGATATGCAGTCGCGCCAGACTCTGCGAATCTGATTTGAATTCAACGTAATCTCTATGAGGTACCAGAACGGCATCGCGGAGCAGATTTGCTCGGCCCATTTTCAGCTTGTCGGTGTGAAAGTTCTCTTCGACGAAGCTGGTGATGTATTCCAACTGCCTGCCAAGTCCAGTCTGTACCGCGCCACCGTTCGCGCCTTTGAAGAGCGTGTCTTTTTCATCGCCGCTACCGTTCCAGAGAACATAGTTCTTCCAGGTACCGAAGCGATATTCGGAATATTCCTCCTTCACATCATTGAACTTGAGAATTTTTTCGATATCTCGCTCCAACAAGCGATCATCAAGCTCAATCTTATTAATGATCCTTGACTTCATTTTGGTTCGCCTTTCTTGTTTGCAATTGTGAGCGGTGGAGTCTCGTGGCCGCGACGGGAGGCGCTTTACAGGTTGCCGCGTTTTGCCTGGTCCAATTCGACCGCGGCGAAAAGCGCTTTGATGTTACCGCTGCCGAAACCGCGCGCACCGCGACGCTGTATCGCTTCCATGAAGACGGTCGGGCGGCTTTGGACGGGTCGCGTGAAAATCTGCATCAGATAGCCCCATTCATCGCGATCGACGAGAATGTGTTCAGCCTGCAACTCTTCCACGTCATCATCAATCCGCCCGACGCGGTCCTCGAGCATTTCGTAATAGGAGCGCGGCACTCTCAGGAATTCGTTACCCGCGGCGCGCCATGCCTTTACTGTCTCCACGATGTCGTCTGATAAGAACGCGACGTGCTGCACGCCTGGTCCATCGTAGTATTCGAGATATTCTTCAATCTGCGATTTGCGTTTGCCCGATGCTGGCTCCACAAGTGGCAACTTGATGTGGCCCGACTCGTTCTGAACCACCTTTGAATTCATCGCGCTGTATTCAGTCGTCACGTCTTCGTGATGCGACTGATGAAAGCCCAGCGTGTTTTCGTAGAACTCAACCCACTCGTCAAGCTGTCCTTCCGGAATACTGATCGCGAGATGATCGATATCTGATAACTCTGTAGAAAAAGTAGGCGGCGGTACATTCTCGACCGGGCGAAAACCAGGCATGAACTCGCCGTCGTAATCTTTGCGCTCGATAAAGGAGTGAACCGTATCGCCGAACACTCCGATGGAGGCTTTGACGATCTGCCCCTCGTCGTCTTCGATCAACATCGGTTCCATGACGGAACGCGCGCCACGATTGACGGCCTCGTTAAATGCCTCCTCGACGTGGTCCACTATGAAAGCGATATCTTTGACGCCGTCGCCGTGACGGCGAACATGCCGGGCGATCTCATCATCCGGGTGTAGTGACGAAGTGAGAACGATGCGGATGTCATTCTCTTCCAGGACGTATGACACCCGGTTGCGTGCGCCGGTTTCGAGACCACTATAGGCAACAAGCTTCAGACCAAAAGCGGTACGGTAGAAATGAGCTGCTTGCTTTGCGTTGCCGACATAGAATTCGAGATGGTGATAGCCCTTCAAGACCGGGGAGGTCTGGCCTGGTACCTGAAGGACTTTTTCTTCAATCATAACCATGGATCTTGACCCGCCTTTCTGCTGTGTAGTTCGTGAAAAGGAGCGTTGTTAGTCGGGTGCGTTAACGAGCGTGTAGCCTGGATCGGGTCATATCGACCCGATCCAAGGAGCGTTCGATTTGAATGGTGAATTGTTACTGCGTTGACGGGGTGTAGTTGTGTTGTGCGAGATCGAAGGCGATAAAGCTTAAGTCACCCGGCTATTTATTGATTGGGGAGGCAGAGAGTCGTTGAAGCCAGAGAGCTGCCTGTTGCCGTAGATCCTGGTCGGGGTCAGAATCCTTGACTCTTGTCAAAAACGCGCTGGCCTCAGCCCGGTTGATCGTATGGCTGGCAGCGAATAGCGCCTGTTGTTTGAGCTCGCGATCGGAAAACGTCTCGTAAAAATTCTGTAAGGTTGGCAGGACGTCGGACTCGCGGGTAAAACCAAGACCGACGATGGCTTGCTTGCGGACCTCAATAGGTAAGGCTTCATTGCGCGCCAGGTTTTCGAGCGTGGCCTTCTGACCGGAGATTTGTCCGAGCCACATTGCGGCAGCGCCGCGCTCCTTATCGCTTACTTCCGAATTGTTGACGATACCTAAGAGAGTCGGCGTAACCTGCGCGTCGTCATGCAAGCCAATTGCGAGTACCAGCCGCTCGCCCGTCAGTTTGCCGGAATGCTCCGGAAGAAGACTCTTGAGCAATGCGATGCTTTCAGCATTCGTTACTGGTCCAAGTGAGTGGACCGGATAGTCCTGAGCACGGTAGCGATCGAGATCATGAATCTCGACTTTCTCGATCTGGTTGCCCTGATATAGTAAAAAGACGCTAACGTTCTTGCTCTCCGATGCGGGACGAAGCGAAATACGAAGTCCCTCTTTGTTAACAGTGCCCTTCACTTCTGTTACTTCTTCGTCAACGCCGATGCCACGATGGGCCTTGATGGAATAGACCACCCAGAAGCGAGCGCCTTTCGATTTTGCGATTCCCTGTTTCACGGTTTCAACTAAACGATCCTGAATACCGCCCTGTGCGGCGAGCGGAGTCACGACGGGCGCTGAATTCACACCTTCCGTGCAAGCAAGAGCTGCGAAAACAACGATGAGACCAAGTGCCAAACTAATCGTATGCATGATTTTATTCCTTCCTATCTAAACCAGTGATCTATTCTTTGGGCGCCCGAGCATTTAGGCTCCGACTAAACTCTCCTCGCGCCCTTGTTTCTTTCGGTTCCTTAACGCCTCTTTCTCGGCCGGCGACATAGCGACGAGCTTCTTCCAGATTCGGGCTTTTCGCTCGGTCAGTCCCGGCTCGGTTTCTTGTTCGACGATCGCTTGCGCCAGCAATGCCACAGTTGTCGCTTCGAAAACTGTACGCAACGACAACTCGATTTGAAACACCTTGCGAATGCGAGCCATTACCTGCATTGCGGCCAGCGAGTGACCGCCGAGCGAGAAGAAATTATCTTCAACACCAACGCGCTCTCTCTTGAGCACGTCCGACCAGATACTCGCGAGCACTTCTTCGACTGCCGTGCGTGCGTCCACGAAGAGTCTGTTTGTTTCCAGGCTCAAGCCTTCTGACTCTGCCAGCGCGCGTCGATCGACTTTCCCATTCGGGTTGAGCGGCAGCGATTTCAAGAGCACGAAGTCAGACGGGATCAGGTATGCCGCCAGTTTCGTGATCAGGAACTCGCGCAATTCGTCAGCACTGGGAACACGGTTGTGACGGCAGACGATGTAAGCCGCCAGACGTTTTTCACTTGCTGTATCTCCACGCGTTATTACCACCGCCTCGCGCACAGATTCGTGTTGCAGCAACGCACACTCGATCTCACCAAGCTCGACGCGATAACCATGAATCTTCACCTGATTATCATTGCGGCCCAGGAACTCCACTGTTCCGTCCGGAAGGTACCGCGCAACGTCGCCCGTCTGGTAAAGGCGAGTTCCAGCAGGACCAAACGGATTGGGGATAAAACGTTCCGCGGTCAGGTCAGGACGGTTCAAATAACCGCGCGACACACTTTCGCCGCCCACGTATAGCATTGCCGCGACTCCCAGCGGCACGGAGGCAAGATTTCGATCGAGGAGGTAGATTTGTGTTCCGGCTATAGGCCGGCCCAATGGTAACGTTGCTGAGGTGCGCTCCGGTTGAGCGTCAGTCACTGCGTACGTCAAAACTCCCACGGTCGTTTCTGTTGGTCCATAATGGTTGACGACGCGGCAATCGGGAGCCAGCTCTTCGATCCTCCGGACAAGGTTAGCGTTCAAAGCCTCACCACCCAGAACCAGACAACGTCGAGGCAGCACCTTTGCCGGCGTAGACGTTTCCAGCAATGCTTCAAGATGACTTGGGACAATTTTCAGGTAGTCGATTTCATGGCGACTAAAATACTCCGCGAACGAGTCGGGATTGGTAACCCGTGCTTGCGATATCACGTGTAGACAACCGCCCGTTATAAGCGCCGGGAAGATAGCCGTGTTGCCGAGGTCAGCAGCAAAGGTGGAGACAGTGGCGTAGCTTGCGCCATCGTGCAGGCCGAGTCTCGACTGTATGCCACGCAGGTAGTTTTGCAGTTGCCGATGCTCAATTCCAACGCCTTTCGGAGCGCCTGTTGAACCAGACGTATAAATCACATAGGCAAGGTTTTCATCGCTCGCTACCGCAGGCGGGTTTTCGGCGTTCTCCGCCTCGATGATGGCCCAGTCAGCGTCGAGACAAACATTTTGCGCTGTGTGCTCTGGCAGCGAGGCAAGCAAACTTTGCTGCGTCAACAGCACTGGCGGTGCGGAGTCTTCGAATATGAATGAGAGATGCCTGCTGGAATAGTTGAGATCAAGCGGGAGATAAGCGCCTCCTGCCTTGAGTACTCCAAGCATTGCCAACACGATCTTTGCTGAACGCTCTACGCAAATGGCGACACGTGTTTCCGGTGTGACTCCAAGGCGCCGCAGGTAATGAGCAAGTTTATTGGCGCGACGGTTCAGCTCATCGTAGGTCAATACTTCGTCTTCACCAGCTACCGCAGGATGACCGGGAAACCGATCCGCGATCGTCTCGAACGTGCGAATAAAGTTTTGCGGTTCGGCTGCCACTTCATCGTTTGAATTGCTTAGCGTGTGGATTAAGTAATTCCATTCGCTCTCATCAACGATCGGCAGCTCGTGAATCGGCCTGTTGAGATTTTCAACCACGGATTCAATAAGCATCTGCATTCGCGGCAGCAATCGTTCGAAGTCGCCACTGACAGCAGAGACGAGCTTCAGTTCAACTGTGTCATCGGTTTTCTCGCATCGCAGCCCGAGCTTAGGGTGATGTATTTCGTTTCGTGTCTCTAATACACGCCACTTCACCGAGCCGGCGAACGTCCATGCGCGGCTGTGTTCGACGTATTCGTAACCGACTCCCACCGCCATCTCTGCATCACCATCAAAATATTCCTGCCATTCCATCACCTCGAGGCGACTCTGCTCGATCTGTTGTGCAAAATCGACAAAGGTTTGTCGCTCATCGAAACGCGCCGAAAGCGGCAGGACGCGTGCGAACAGTCCGACGGCGTCTTGCAGTTCGTCATATTGCCGTCCGTTGAAAACACAATTGACGGAGATAATGTCCTGCGCACTAAGTCTCCAGAGAAGCACTAGCCAGCAAGCCAGCAATAGCGTCTCGGTTGACACTTTGCACTCAAGCGCAACGCGGTCAAGGTCTATCGCGACCGCGTGTGTCAGCGACGAGCGGTGCGATGTTGTTACACCGGACTGTGAAGCCAGGAGTGGCAGGCTGAGAGTGGAGGCGGTTTGCTTTTCGAGCCAGAAAGCGCGCCCCCTTTCAGTATCTTCGCTTTCTGCCAACTCGTGCTGCCATTCCGAAAACTGAATATATTGGACAGCCGCGGACTCGCCAGCGGCAGACTCTGATTCATACACCTCGAAGATCTCTTTTGCGATGATTCCGAGCGAGACGTCGTCGCAACAGAGAGACGGCACCGTGAGAACGACACGGTAGTCTTGCTGTGACAGCCGTACCACGGCGATGCGAAAACCTGCCGCCGCTTCCGGCAACTTCGGCAAGGTTTCGTCTTTTATCACAGCGTCAGTAAGCGACTGCTGTGGGTCGCTTGCTTCGTTGCTGAAATCCTCTTCGCGCCAGACAAGCAACGGTTCTTCATGTATCGCCTGCATCGGCGTGCGCATGCCGGGTTGTCGCGGAAAACTCGTGCGCAGGATTTCATGACGCTCAACAACCGCGGCTGCAGCCGCACGGAGCCGCTCGGGTTCGAGATTGCCCTGGAACGCGAGCAGCGCTTGCGCGCAGTAAATCGCGTCTTTATGTGCGAAGTGCTGCTGGTCCTGCCATACCTGCTTCTGCTGCGGCGAGAGGCGGTAGCCGGTAGTCGTGGAGGCGCTCTCTTTCAGGAGAGTGTTTTGCATTGCTTTCGGATTCTTTCCTGTAATTAAACTTCGGTAGGCGCGGCGGCGGTAATGACTTTTGGCTGAATCTGTCCGAACTTCCGTAACTTGGCTGCCAGCCGTGTTTGTCGATTAGCCGCTTCCTGCTCGTGATCAAATTCGGACAGCACATCGAGCATGGTCTTGAGCGTCACTGCTGGTTGGTCCATGACGCCCTCGATCAGCATCCGAAAATGCTGGAGGATGCGCGCGATCGTTTCTTGGTCGAGTAGCTGGCGATCGTAGAGTATTCGGAAAGTCAATTGGTCGCCCATTCCCGCCTGTACGAGAATGGCGTAGTTAGTCTTTTCAAAAGCCTCAAACTCTTCGAACGTAAACGTCTCGTCGTGCGGCGATGAATCAAGCGAGGTGTTGTTGATCGGGTAATTATCAAACACGAGGATGTGATCGAAAAGCGGCAGGTCGCGAGCGATATCAGTCCATTCGCGCAACTTAATGAGCGGCGTGTATTCAAATTCCCTCATCTCGACCTGTTGCGCCTGTAGCTCTTTGAGCCACGCCAGCGTCGTCTCTCCACGTTGGACGCGTACGCGAACGGGCAGCGTATTGATAAAAAGTCCAACCATGCGTTCGACGCCTTTCAGTGAAGGCGGACGACCAGACACAGTCGCTCCGAAAACGATATCCGAGCTGCGCGTGTGATGGCTCAGGAGCAGCGCCCACATACCCTGCACGAGCGTGTTGATTGTGAGTTGATGTTGACGTACGAACGCACGCACCTTTGCTGACGTGTCGCCAGGCAAATGCAACTCCTGCTGGTCGTAAATCTCTGCTGTTGGCGTTTCGCGTGAGACAGTCTGCTTTCGCGGGAGCGACGTTGGACCCTTCAATCCGCGCAAGGCTTCGCGCCAGTAAACCTCGGCCTCAGACATGTCTTGCTGCTTGAGCCATTGGACATAGTCACGATACGGTCGCGTCTCGGTCAGGGTCGGCGTGCGGCCTTGCCTGAACGCTTCATAACAACGATAGACTTCCTCGAAGAGAATCGGCATTGTCCAGCCGTCGAGTAGCAAGTGATGATGACTCCAGATGAAGCGGTGCGTATGGTCGTCGATTTTTATAAGCGCCATTCGCATGAGCGGCGCAATGGCCGGATTGAACGGCTGGGCACGATCGTCTTTGAAAAACGTTTCGAGACGTTGCTGCTGCTCGAACGGTTCGAGAGTGCGCCAGTCAAGCTCAGTCCACGGCACTTCTACTTCCTGGTGAACAACTTGCAAAGGCTCATCCAGGTTCTCCCACCTGAACTCAGTGCGCAGAATCGGATGACGATTCACGACTTCCCGGCAGGCTCTTCGAAATGCGTCTGTGTTTAGTTTGCCGCGTAGCAGGCAGGTCTTTTGCTCGAAATATAGTCCGCCTTCCGGAACGTAGAGGCTGTGAAACAGCAAACCTTGTTGGACGGACGAAAGTGGATAGATGTCTTCGATGAGTCGCGCGCCTCGAGTTAATTCATCCAGTTCAGCCTGGTCCAGGTGTGCGAGGGGGAAGTCGGAAGGTGTTAACCCAACGGCGCCTTCAATTGCAGCGTCGGCGATCAACGAGCGCAAGGCTTCGCGGAAATCCTCTGCCAGTCTTTCGATCGTAGCGCGGCGATGAATGTTATGACTATACGTCCAATTCAGAAGCAACCTGCCATTCACGACGCTTCCTCCGACTTCGAGGAGAAACGGCCGTTTCGCTGACAGGCTGCGTGAAGGCCCCGGATTCTCTTTCGCAGCGGTAAACATCGTCGAAGCGGGTAGTGTCTGATCGATTTGGCCCAGGTAGTTGAAACTGACTTCAGGCTGTGGCGCGGCACTTAACCGCGCTACAACCGCTGCGTCAGCACAGAGGTAACGCAGCAGACCGTACCCAATGCCCCGTCGCGGAATTCGCCGCAACTGTTCCTTGACGATTTGCAAGGTTTGGCTGGGAGTGGTCGCGCCCTTGATGTCGAGGACGAGGGGAAAGTGTGTGGTAAACCAGCCTACCGTGAGCGAGACGTCCATGGCGTCATCGATATCTTCGCGGCCGTGACCTTCCAGCTCGATGAGTGCCGTACCGGCGTTGGTCCAGCGAGTGAGCGCTTGGGCCAATGCTGCGAGCAGCGCATCGTTTATCTGTGTATGGAATTTGGCTGGCACATCACGCAGGAGCGCGCGTGTTTCGTCAGCGTTCAGTTCTATGCTGTACATTTCTGCCGAGGCGACGGTATTTTCGCCATCTTCTTGATCGCGCGGCAGTAGACTGGCGCGCTGAATCTGCTCGAGCCAGAAGGGCAGCTCGTTGAGCGTGCTGGATGATTGCGCATATTCCGCGAGTCGATGAGCCCATTGCTTGAAGGAGGTGGTCTTGCGAACCAATTGAAC
>DATNJO010000477.1:0-6875 GCA_035603895.1 Pyrinomonadaceae bacterium | reverse complement strand
GTTGCTGCCCATCTCCACTACAAACGGATCGTCGCCTTGCAGATAGTTCTGCCTCACCCACCACGCAAATTTCTGAAAGTGTTGCGCCATGCGCGTCGACGTGGAGGAAAAGAACGCGTAGTTGTCGTGAAACATCCGCTCGCGTTCGACCAACTCTGCCAGTTGGACCATGCGGCAGTTTTCGCAAAACGCGACCTGCAACTCGAAAAAGTATTCGTCGGCAAACTGATCGGCGGAAAGAAACCCGTTCGCGATCGGCATCTTCCCAAACGAAAGAAACGGCTCGACTGGACGATCACAAATCAGGCAGGGTTTCATTTGGTTAAGCCACTTGTGCCTTTTGTGCCTTTTTGTGGCTCCGCTCGGTCCGCCAATTCATCAGCGGCGCGAGTTTCGCCGGCGTCGCGTAGCCCGGATAAGCACGGTTCACTTTGCCGGAAGCTTCCACTGCGAACGGAATCGTTAGCGGCCTGGGCCAAATATCGCGCTGACTCGCAATCGACGGAACAATCGCCACTTCAAACGCATGCGCAGCAAAAAACTCTGCCGGAAAACTCACACGGCTCACGTAGTCGCCGGCCTCAACCACCGGCAGATCCGCGGAGTCGCCGTTGTGAATCGTCTCCAGCAGCATCGTGCCCTCGACGTCAAACACTTGAACGCAAATATGAAAGCCCGGCGTATCTCGCAACAGCGTGTAACCGAGCGCAAGATCGAGTGGCTTGCCACTCAAAACTGTCGCCGCAGTAACACCATCCTGTTCGAGCGAGACGTAATTCATACGGAACGTCGAATCGGGCGGCATTGCCGCGAGCACGGTATTCGGATCGCCTGAATTTTCATTGCGGCTCGCAAGGTCAAGATACTTCTCAATCACATTAGGGCTCGATCCAGTGGCCTTTATCTGGCCGCCTTCCAACCAGATCGCCTCACTACACAAACTCCGCACGGCCTGCATGTTGTGACTCACAAAAAGCACGGTTCGCCCGGAATGCGAAAGGTCACCCATCTTGCCGAGACACTTGCGTTGAAACGCAACGTCGCCGACAGCCAGCACTTCGTCAATCACCAGGATTTCAGTTTCCAAATGCGCCGCCACAGCAAACGCGAGCCGCACGTACATGCCACTCGAATAGCGCTTCACCGGCGTGTCCAAAAACTTCTCCACTTCGGCAAACGCCACGATCTCATCAAACTTGCGCACGATCTCGGCCTTGCGCATGCCGATGATCGCGCCGTTGAGAAAAATGTTTTCACGTCCGGTCAATTCAGGATGGAATCCGGTGCCGACTTCCAGCAACGAACCGACTCTGCCGCGCACGCGAACGCTTCCGCGCGTCGGCTTCGTGATACGCGAAAGAATCTTCAGCAGCGTGCTCTTCCCTGCTCCGTTGCGGCCGATGATGCCGACCGCTTTACCGTCAGGCACATCAAACGAAACGTCCTTGAGCGCCCAGATCAGATCTTTCTTTTGCGAAGATCCGCGGAACGGGCGCGAGACCGTTTCCGCGATCACGTCGCGCAGCGCTCGATACCGTTCGCGCCGGCCGATCGCGTACTTCTTGCTTAACTGTTCACAACTGATCGCACTCACACGACGTCTGCGAACTCCTGCTCCATACGGCGAAAGTAATAAAGACCACCAACCAGTAACATCAACACTACAACGACAGAAACAAACAACATCGCGCTCGGCGGCGACGATTTCCCGAGCAACGCCCAACGGAAACCCTCAACCACACCAGCCATCGGATTCAGCCCGTAAAGCGCGCGCCAGTTCTCCGGCACGAGCGAACTCGGATACGCCACCGGCGTCGCAAATAACCAAAACTGCACGAGAAAATTCATCGTGTAGCGCACGTCTCGATACTGAACATTCAACGCCGACAACCAAAGTCCGACTGCTAACGCCGTCAGCACCGCGAGCAAGATAAATCCCGGCAAAGCCAGAATCGCAGGACCGGGCACGATGCCGTAGAAGAGCATCATCCCGACCAGAATCACGAACGCGATCAGAAAATCGACGAGACCGCTCAAAACCGCCGCGATCGGAATAACGAGTCGCGCGAAGTAGACCTTCGTGATCAAATTTTGATTGCCGATCAGACTGTTGCTGGACTCTGTCAGCGCGTTTGCGAAAAGCTGCCACGGAATGAGCGCACAAAACGTGAAGACCGGATAAGGGATGCCGTCGGAGGGCAGTTTGGCGAGTCTTCCAAAAAACAGACTGAATACAAGCATCATGAAGAGCGGCTGCATCACGGCCCACGCCGCGCCCAGCGCGGTCTGCTTGTAACGCACTTTGATGTCGCGCCAGACGAGAAAGTAGAGCAGCTCTCGATATTCCAAAAGCTCCGAAAGCTGGAGCGGTATCCAGCGATTAGGCGGTGTGATTAGGAGAGTTGGTAGGTCTTCAGTCGCAGTGCTCATGCGAATGACGCCACAAAAAGGCACAAGAGGCACAAAAGCATTGAGGTATAGCAACTAACACCTCGTCTAACTTGTGCCTTTTGTGCTTTTTTGTGGCTAGGCACTGGTTCGCTGGCCGTAGTACTTCTCGCTGTAATAACGTTGATAGTGATAATAATCGTGCGTCTGGACCTGCGTGTTATTCAGCACGACACCAAATATCTTCGCTCCAACTTCCTGCAAGAGCTGCTTCGCACGCCGCACGATATGCCGCGAACTCTTGCCGCCATGAACCACCAGCAAAACTCCATCGACCATCGTCGCGATCAACACGCCGTCAGTGAACGAACTTACCGGCGGCGAATCGACGATCACGTGATCGAACTTGCTCTGTAGCATCGTCATGAGATGACGCATCTGATCGGAACCGATCAGCTCCGCCGGGTTCGGCGGAATCGGACCGGAAGTCAAAACGTTCACGCCCTTCGCTTCGTCGAGATTGATCAATGCCATGATCTCGTCGTCCGAAAGCGAACTCGAGAGTATCGAGCTCAACCCGAGCTGATCGGGCACGTCAAAAATCGAGTGCAACCTCGGCCGGCGCATGTCGGCGTCGACGATCACGACAGAAGCGCCGGTCTGCGCGAGAATCGAAGCAGTGTTCGCCGCGGTCGTGGTCTTTCCTTCGCCCGGGAGACTCGACGTGACGAGCAACGCCTTCGGCGCACGGCCGGCGGACGAGAGCAGCACCGAAGTGCGCAAGTGTCGATAAGCTTCCGCGAGCGGCGAGCGTGAGTCGGCGTTGGTAAGTAGCTCTTCGTGCTTATCGGAATGACCGTTGCCATTTCGTCTCAAGAGCGCCTTCGAAGTGCCGAGCAAACGACTGCTTATGCGACCATTCGCGACTCCACCGACTGAAGGAATCACAGCCAGCGCCGGCAGATGAAGTCCGCGTTCGACCTCTTCCGTCGTGCGCACACTGTCGTCGAGATATTCGAGAAACAGCGCAAACCCGATTCCCAATCCGATCGACAGGAAGAACGCAGTGAAAACTGTCCGCGTGCGATTTGGCCCAACCGGAGCATCCGGCGCCAAACCGTAATCGACCACGGAAATGTTGTTTGGCTTTCCGGCGATCACGACGTCGTTCTCTTTCGCGCCCTGAAGCAGACTGTTGAGCAACGACTTATTCGTATCGATCTCCTGTTGAATGATCCGCGCGTTGATCGCTGCTTCGTTTTGCGTCAGTGTTTCCGCGCGCTGCGCGTTGAACGACTGCCGCAACGCTTGTTCGCGCCCGAGCGACTGTTTGTATTTGGTTTCGAGCGTAGCCAGCAGTGTGGTGGATTTACGACTCCGCAAATCTTTCAACTGTCTGTTGATTTCGGAAATCTGCTGGTCCACCTCTTTGACTTCCGGTGCTTCTTCGGTGGCCTCGACCAAAAGCTGCGCGCGTTTCTGGCGCAGATCGTTTAGCTTCGTATCGAGATCGGAGACTTGTTTCGCGTCGTTCTCTGCCAACGCTTCAGCGGCGCCCGGAATACTCGCCGCATTGAACGCCGCTTCCGCGGTCTTTCGTTCATTCTCGGCTTCCAGCAACTGTCGATTCAGACCCGCTAGACGCTCGACAACCGTATTCTGAGTCGGGTCGAGCGAGATGATCTGATTGTTGCGCGCGTAGTTGACCAGACGTTCTTCGTCAGTACGGATCTGTTGCTGCAACTCAGCGATGCGCTTCTGGAGAAAAGTTCCGGTCGTACTGTTCGTCTCCGTCTTCTTCTCGAGGTTCGCGTACACGTAGGTGTCGGCAATCGCGTTGACCACCTTCGCGGCAACCTGCGGATCGGTGTGTGAGTAGCGAATATCGATCAGACTCGTCTCTTTGTAATAACCACGCGCTTCCTTCACCGGCTCGACTTTCAAGCCGCTGAGAATCGCAGCAACATACGGTGCCAGACGTTTCGCTTCGGTTAGATCTTCACGCGACGACGCCGGCGCAACAGCAGACGCGGTGACGGGCAGTTCACCAGGCTTCTCCGGAGTGGTCGCCTCGCGTTGGCTAATGCCGGTCATTTCGAGAATCGTGCGCCACGTAGATCGCTTTTGCGCGGTGCTGCCTTTGAAGAAATCGGGATTGTGTTCAAGGTCGAGCGTGCGAACGACGCGTCGCAGCAATCCCTGCGAAGTCAGGATCTGAAGCTGCGTGTTGAAGTAAACCGATTCTTCACTAGCGCTGTAGAAGTACGGCGGCTTGCCGCTGAGTGTTGAATTGTCTTCCGGCTTCACTTGCACGCGCGCCTGCGCCTCGAAGTAATCAGGCTTTCGGGCAACGTAAAGAATCGCGAGCATCGTGATCAGGGCAACGAGCCCCAGCACCATCCACAGACGTTTGCGGATCGCGCGCCAGTAATCGATCAGATGAACTTCGTTTTGCGCGTTTGGATCGACGCCGTAGTTATACGACGGCGGTCGTTCGACGCTCTCGAGGGCACTGGGCGGCGGTTCGTGTTTGACCAGATCTGTAGGAGGTTTCATGGTTTTTAATAGGTCCTATAGGCCCTATTGGACCTATTTCTTTAGGGCACTACGCGCACGGGCAATTGCCCCACTCCGGGCACTACACCTTGAATCAAACTACGCAGAAAACTCTTGCCGGCTGAGGTCGGCACATCGACGATGTCGTTCGGCGCAAGCGCGAGATCTTCGGAGCGTTTCTTTTCGATCGCGTACAGGTCAACCGTGATCTCTTTGCGCACTGAAGTGCCCGGCTCCTGACGCAACACACGAATCTTGTCCTTGCGCGTGTCCTGCTTCAGCCCGCCGGCCATCGCAATCGCGCGCGTCAACGTCACGGGCTCGCGCAGTGGAATCGTCAACGGCATAAACACGTTGCCGACGACGTAAACCTGATCCGCTTCTGGCACTGTCACGATGTCGCCGGCTTCGAGATATGGATTCGATTCCGGTTTGCCCGCGAGCACGTCGCCAAGTTTGAAACTCGAAAACGCGGCGTTGTCTTCGTTCTCAGTTGGTTGTTTGCACGGTGAGATGTTGGTTGAGTGGACGATGTTGATGGTCTGGCCCGCTTTCACGGACGGACCTTTGGCGTAGGTCAGGAGTTCGAGCAAACGCACGCGACGCTGAAGTTCAAACCGGCTCTGATCGTTTACCGCGCCGATGACTGCGACCTGCCGCGAGTGATACTCCTTGATAAATACATCGATCTGGAGATTGCGGTAATACTTCGTGTAGCGAGTGGCGATCTCTTTCGCAAGTTCGCCTTCGGTTTGGCACGCAGCCTGAATCTCCGTTTCGATTAACGGCATCCGAATCATGCCGCTACCTTCAACACGCACCGCCTCGCGCGACAACTGCGGCCGATTGTAGATGCGAATGTCCAGCACATCGCCGGCCCCGATCCTGTATCGGTCATCCTGTTGCGCCTGGGCGGTGAGGCTCAATACCAGCAAAATCCCAGCTACTAAAACGTTCCGCATCTATTTACCCGCCATTCCGATGCGCCGCGACAATAGCGCTTCACGCATGTGATTCGGGTGCGCGAGATTCAAGACGGTATTGCTCAACAACACCATCAACTCTTCATGCTCGCGCCGGAAGAGACCCGTCAGCGGCTGGTCGCTGACCTTCATCACGATCCCTTCCCTCACCCACTGCCAGAACTGTGTCTGCGTAGTCCAGAATTGTCTTCGATCGCGGCAAACGACGAGGGCCGTTTTCCTTTTGCGTTTCTTTTTCTTGGGGGTTGTCGTCATCAATGCACACCTCAAGCCTTGCGTGTCTCTGTAAGAGCGACACACACGTACCCGTTAGGGAAGCCTCTCATGCGAGGCGGCAACGAGTTTTCAAAACACTCTCAACTCAACCCGCTAGACTTCACAGCGCGCGGAAACAAGCAGAGGGGCGCCGTGCGAAGTTCCGGAAAGCTTCGACGGGTGTGCTTAACGCGACTGTTGTGGGTGAGTGTGCGGAGTTTGGTGTAGTTCAGTAGTTCTATAGAAAACATCAACGTCTCAGTGAATCAGCGGCGACGTTGTCGGGGAGCCTCCGCGTATCCAAGGCGAATGAGATCAAACTGATGTACCGGCAGAGACTAATGCCAATCCCTTGCTGTGTCAAGGCTGTTGAACACAAAATGTTGTGTCCAGCTTGTGGTTTAGCCGAGTTGATCTACTATCTCGCACCATAGATGACCGATGGTGATGTGAGCTTCCTGGATTCTTGAAGTGCGTGAGGCGGGTACCGTGACGACGACATCAGAGAGCGAACCGAGTGTTTCAGCCGAAGCGCCGACAAGCGCGATTATTTTGCAGCCCGATTCCTTTGCCTGTTCGACTGCGCGCAATACGTTCTTTGATTTTCCACTCGTAGTGATCGCAATCAACACGTCTCCGGGTTGTGCTAATCCGGCTACTTGCCTCGCGAAGACGTGTTCGAACCCGAGATCG
>DATNJO010000476.1:0-6300 GCA_035603895.1 Pyrinomonadaceae bacterium | reverse complement strand
AGCCGCTTAATGCGTGCCTCGCTGGCCCTTTGTTTTTCTGTAAGACCTGCACGCATCGCAACGTGCTGGTTCAGTGCCTGGTCATATAACTCGGGAGCTGACTGCTTAACGAAAGGCAGAACATTGGTTAATAAGTCGTAGGCCATCTGCGGTGCTGGTTCAACAGCAAAGTTCGCGGGTTGAGTTCGAAAAACGACCGCGGTCAGAAAACGCTTTCTCAACGCTTCGGACGTTTGTGGTCGCAAGTAGATGTCACTTATCCAAAAGAGAGTCTCAAAAGATATTTGTCCTTGTCCGGCGCGTGTGACGATGTCTGATGCCAACGGTTCAAACTCACCAGACTTACGTTTGATTAATTCTTCCAACCAAAACTGAAGTCCATTCAAGGTCGTCTGTTCGTCCAACTCCTGCCGGATCCGTTTTGCCGCAAGGACATCTCCGTTTTCTAACCCGAACAAAGACTGAATGCGCTGAGAGGTGACTTTCTCTTGGGCCCTAACTGCTTTCTCGAACTCCTCAGTCAGGTTTGGGCGGTGCTTTTGAATCCAGCTTCCCAAATTGTTCGACAAATAACTCAGCATGAAAGGAGTAACGTCTTCGCTGTGTTCGCGAAGATCGGTTAAGGCGTCGAGTGCTATTTGACTCGTCAGCGTTTGTTTTTCCTCAAACTGCGCTTTCTCGCTCGCGAGGTACGTCAGGACCTGGTTGCGCGCTGACATCCGCAACCCTGCTTCCTCCATTTTCTTCAGACTTTCAAGAATGCGGGCAAGAACGTGTTCTTGCAGCACGCGAAGCTGATTCTGGCGCAGCTCGTCTGCTTTCGATTTAGACCCTTTGCTCGCCGGCTGAACCGGCGTATTCGCTTTGGGAGAAGTCGCCGCAGACTTGTTGCTGGTCTGTGCTACAACCACCGAGGTTGCAATAACCAATCCAAGGCAGAGCTTAATCGCGTGCGTGAGAGTCATTCGCTCACTTACCCGTCATAAGTACCTTGAGAAATTGCTAGAGTGGACGGTGCTGATCCAGCACCGTCCCCCAAGTCCCGTTCAACGACGCACCTACTGAATCAGAAGCTCTTCGTCACCCTTGGAGGCGCACTTTTGACTATATTTCACTCCGTCTTTGGTCCAGCTACATCCCACATTGTCCTGACACGAACAGCTCGTGGCGCCCATGGGGATAGCGACACTGTCACCGTGTTCACAGGAAGCACTGCCGGTGCAGGCGTAAACGGTTCTCGGCGGAGTCAACAAGAGGACGGCTCCGGCCAAAGCCACCGCCAAAGCAGCAGCGTAAAGTGAGTAAATTCGCTTCATCTTTGTTCTCCTCTTAGGTTGAAGTTGGTTGAGTAGCCGTCGAGGGCGGCGGCAGTTTTAAGTTGTTTGAGTTTCGGAGCGCTGAATGGGAGGAATGCGCACCGGTTAGATAGTTCGAGCGGACAATAGACCTGCAGGAGATCTCTGTCAACTAAGGAAAATCCTGATGCCCTAGAATCCCCACCCAAACTGCAACGAGGTCTTTGACAGGATTTGCAGAATGGACAAGATGGGCCATTTACTGAGGCAATCTTGTTAATTCTGTGAATCCTGTCTACTACAAAAAAACGCAGGCGATGGACCAACGTCAGCCATCGCCTGCGCAGGGTTATGGGTGTTTCAGTGTTACGGGTCGATGATGTCGGCCCTGGCCGACGTCAGGAAACCAAGCGCCATGTTGGCCTCAGCGATTCTCGCACTTGCAGTGGTTGCATCGCCTGCCTGTTTGGCATTCTTGCGGGCCTTCTTAAAGTCCTTCTGAGCTTTCGGGTGTAAACCGCCACCCTCCAGCACCTGAATCGCATCATCGATTTCAGACATCGCTAGAATAGCCAGTTCCTCAGCTTGCGACTGGCTGGTCGCGATCTTGATGCGATTAATCAGGTCCCTCGCCGACCGCTCGTTTTCCAACACATTGATGACGCGCAGGAAAGCGGCGACCGCGACGACCTCCGTCGCTTCCAATCTGATCCCACCAATCGCTGCTCCGAAGCCCGGAGAAGTGTTGAAGGCGGTGCTGTTATAAAAATCAACCGCGCCTTCGATGGTCTCAATCGAGTTGTTATGGAAGAACGGACCAGTGTCTGCCGCTTCAACCAGCACCGGAGTATTGAACAAACCGGTGCCGAAGCCGCCCGTCGGAGAAACTCCCAGCCGGCCAAAGCCACCGTCCTGCGGATTGAGTTGTCCGGGAACAAGATCGGCCGGTTGCGAAGGCAGTCCTTCGACGTTTGTATTGAAGTTGGCATTCGCGCCGGGGAAGAAGAAATCACTGGCACCAGCATTGAGGTGACAGAAGAAACACTTGCCCGCGCCTTCATTCGGTTGGCCCAGCACCGATCCGGGACTGTTGAAGATCACGAGTCCGCGACGCGCTACTTCGTTTCTGATTTTCGGCTGCATCGCGGCGAGATCGAGATCCGCTCTACGTCCCAGAGACTTCTGAAACGCTTCGAGGTCGTCAAGCTCACCGGTCGTCGGTAGACGAAAATCGCCGGGCGCCTGACGGTTCAAAGTCTTCGGGTAGTGCTGCACGACCGCGCCGATGATGAACTCCCGCAAAGTTCCAGTTCCCGGAGCACCATCGCCGCCCCAACCAGTTCTTTCATTAGGCGGCTTGGTCGTACCGTCTTGCGACGGAATGCTGCCGTCCGGATTTGGTGTAGCACCAGGAACTGCGGCAACCGGAGTCAGCGTGTTCTGCAACAGCGCCAAAGTGTGCGGCACGCCGCGCATCACAAACTTGCTCGGCAGGTTGTCGAATCCATCCGGGTTCTCGAGAATCAACCCAAACTTCCGCATCAACACCGGGTTCTCGAAGTTGTTGGCGAGAGCCGGAATGAACTCCGCCGCGAAAAGCGGATCGTTTGGTGGGAGATCTTCGATGAACTCCGCATCGATTGTTAAGTTTCCATCTTCGCGGTGACAGGTTCCGCAAGTGCGGCCGTTGCCGTTGAAGGTTTGGTTAAAGAAGCTCTCTCGCCCGCGCTTGATGGAGAGTTGCAGCGGAGTGCTCGGATTAGGATTTGGACCGATCTGCGCCGAGGCAGTCGGGCTGATCGCGTCGACTACTCGCTGGAACAACCCGCGCTGATCGGGCTCGGGTGGAAGCGGGTCGGCATCAGCGAGAACACCATATTGTCCCTGCTGTTTGCTGTGATAGACGCGATGGAAGAGCGACGTGGTACCGATCAGTGTTCGGTCTTCAATCGGATTCTGGCCCGCTTTAGTCACGATGATCAAATCCATGTTGAACGTCGTGAACGCGTCTTTGCCGAGGTGGGCCACAAGACTCGCGGCCTTACCCTCGTGTTTCAAGCTACCGAGGCGCAGCATGTTGTCGTCATTCTCAAGACCGATGCTGCGGCCGGGAGCACTATCAACCATCCAAACGTCCCAACCTTCATCTTTCGGCAGGCCGTTGATCGCGACAGCGACATCTCCGTCAACGAGATTGAATGTCGCCGTGCCATTTGCGTACGAGTTGCCAGTAGATAGACCTTTGAACCAGCCCATCGACAGGACCAGGTTCTGATCTCCACCATTCTTCAAATATTCAGCTTCCCACGCTTTGTAATTGGCATCAAACGTCTCCAGACTCCCGAATCCAAGGCCGGCAAGTGATGGGTCGGGTTCAGAGGCAGCTTTACCACTTAGAAACAGCACCGGAAGCGCACAAGCTATCAGCAAACTGACTAACGTCAATAGCTTCAATGCCTTGATCTTCATAGATCCTCCTCATGAGGTTTCTGCACGTTGATGGTCCAAGCCAGTCCTACCTGGACCAATGCATACACTTACCCGGGTCCTGCGCAGAACCAGAGTCAGCGTTGAGAGTTCCCTTTTGTTCCTGCTTGCTAAAAGCCCCTGTGTAGCCCTGATGGTTCGCGATTAGACCAATGAGAGAGTCGGGAGTAGAACATTCCTCTACTCAGGTTTCTGGGACGTGTGCAGACTAAGAACTGGGAGGACTCGAGTAGGGCACTCAAGCACTATGCGAGGGTATTAACGTGGGCGTGATTCTTCACTAAGTGGGCCATGCTGTCAAGAATATTTCATATAACAATCTTGCTGTTTTGAGTTCAACCTTCAGGTTGTCCGGCAAGCTAAAACTCAGAATTGAAACTTAGATTACGAACGAGCGCCTCTGCTCTTTAACAACTCAACGATTTCTGTGTGACCTTTTTCCGTGGCCTTCTGCAAAGCCGTCTTGTTCTCGTTGTTCTGCGCGTTCAAATCCGCTCCGTGGTCCAACAATACCTTGATCGTCTCCACGTGACCACCTTGAGCAGCGCTAATTAACGCCACGTCACCATCGGCCGAACGCGCATTAACATCAGCGCCCTTCTCGATCAACGCGCGTGCAGGTTCCGCATGACCTCTGAACGAAGCGCGCATGAGTGCGGTCCAGCCAGCGCTGTCACTGGCATTCACCTCCGCGCCTTTATTCAACAGGGCCCGCACAATCGCCGGCTGGTTTTCCCACGCCGCAAACATTAACGCCGTCATTCCCCGGTTGTCTTTGATGGATAGATCCGGGCCTTCGGCCAGCAGGAGTTCAACAGTTTCCAAGTGCCCTTTCCAGGCCGCGGACATCAACGCAGTGCCGTTGAACTTGTTCTTCGCATTCACGTCGGCGCCTTGTTCAAGCAGCAGCTTCACCACTTCCGTTTTATTTCCGAGCGCTGCAAGCATCAGAGCCGTTTGCCCGTCGCGGGTCTTTACTTCAATGTTCATACCCGCTTCGAGTAAAAGCTTTACTGCGACGGCGTTACCCTCGCGCGCATTCTCGAGGAAGCCGGCTTCGGTGTAATCAATCTCCAAACGCGCGAGTTCCGCGCGAGCCTTTTCGCTCCTGTTGTTACATCCCGACAAAACGAGGGCGAATAAGATCGGCAATAGTAAGCGGCGCTTCATAGGCCGTACTTTATACCCTATCCGTGGCCCATTAGTTCAACTGTTTGCGGAACCGCCACGCGCTGATCCCAACCAGTAAAACCGTAAACACCAACAACGCAAGAAAGTTCGGATACAGCACGTCCAACCCGACGCCTTTCAACATCACGCCACGCGCGAGCACTGCGAAGTGTTTCACCGGATTCAGGTTCGTCAACGGTTGCATCCAATCCGGCATCGCTTCGATCGGCGTCGTCGCGCCGGAAAGCATCGACAACGGCGGGTTGACGAAGAAACTCATCAATTGCGCTTGCTGTTGCGAACGTGTGAACGTCGCGATGATCGTTCCGATTCCGATGCCGGAAAGCACACACAACATGCCCGACCCGTAAAGCAACGCCAAACTGCCACGAACCGGAACACCAAAGACCAGATTGCCAACGGCTGCCGAGATGCCGATGTCAGCCGAGAGCAGCACGAAGATCGGCGCCATCTTCGCGAGAATGATCTCCGCACTGCCTGCGGGCGTCATCAACAGTTGTTCTACAGTTCCAACTTCCTTCTCTTTCACCATCGAAGCCGAAGCCACGAGCGCGCCGAGCATCACGAGCAACATGCCGATCATTCCCGTGACGATGAACCATGAATTCTGCAAACCCGGGTTGTAAAGCAGCGACACGCTCGACGAAGCACGCGCTGGTTGGACAGTGGATCTGTTTAGTGAAATCTTTTCATTCAACGCACCGACGATTCGCGCCGCATAGCTACCGGCGATGCCCGCGGTGTTTGAGTTCACACCGTCGACGAGAAACTGCACTTCCGCGGTTTCACGTCGCGAACGTTTGGTCGCGAAATCGGAAGGTACAACGATGCCGGCGTCGAGTTCGCCGCCACTCAACGCGTCGCTGAGCTCGGCGACAGATTTGAAATACGCCTTCGGTACAAACGATCTGCTTTCGGTGAACGCGGAGATCAGTTCGCGGCTTTCCGCCGAGCGGCTTTCGTCGACGACGCCCAGGCGCAAGTCAGTCACCTCGGGATTCATCGCAAAGCCAAGCAGGATCAGGTTCAGCGTCGGCGGCACCAGCATCATCGCTACCAATCGTCGATTGCGTCGAATCTCGTTCAGCTCTTTGATGAAGAGCGGCCAGAAACGCCAGTTCAATAATCTTTCCCACATAATCAACTCCAACCTCGTCTTGAACCCTCGTTTTGAGTTCAAGCTTTAGCTTGCAGTTCTTTGAGTTCGGACGCTCACAAGCTAAAGCTTGAACTCAAAACTGAACTCTGAACACAAACTACGCCTCGATCTGCATCTTGCGCAGGCTCATCCACGCGCGCAGCAGGAACAATCCACTCAACACCGCCA